>NZ_JTHN01000086.1 GCF_001399685.1 Paenibacillus sp. A3 | reverse complement strand
TCCATCGAAGCGGCCCGGGCAGGCGAGCACGGCAAAGGTTTCGCCGTCGTCGCCCAGGAGGTCCGGAAGCTGGCGGAGGAAGCCACCGCCTCGACCAAAGAGGTGTTCGGTCTTGTTCGTAGTATCGAACAAGGGATCAAGCACGCGCTTGCATCCATGGCCGAAAACGAGCAGATCGTCGCGGAGCAGACGAAGCTAATTGGCGAAACGGAACGGGTTTTCGCGGAAATCGTCAGCAGCGTCCGGTTCATATCCGAGCAAATCGCCGCTTTCGCCGATGGGACGGAGCAAATGCTGGCCGGAGCCAAGCACATTTCGGCTACAATGGAAAATATATCGGCCATTACGCAGCAATCCGCTGCCGGGACCGAGGAGGTGTCCGCGTCGATGATCGACCAGATCTCGGCCGTACAGGCCATCGTGGCCCAGTCGGAGGAGATGACGAAGCTGGTGACGAAGCTCCAGCAGACGATGAGTATCTTTAAATTGTAGCGTTTGGCGGGCTTTTTGTGCAGGGGTGACCATTGGCTTGCGCTGGAAATGGTGGATAAACAGGTCCGGCTCCGGCCGCTCTTGATATCGGGTCATCTGAATTATAACTGAAAGGTATTGACCCGATATCAAAGGCGGCACGTAAACTCTCCGGCTGACCCGTTTATCCAATTCATCGGCTCTAGGGAACCCTTTTAAGATAACAAACCCCGCCTAAAATAGGCGGGGCTAAAGCTTGTCGAGAAAGTGGTCGTTTACAAAAATAGAGATGCAAACGGAGGTGGGGTATCCACTGGAGAGCGATAGCGGCCGCCTTTGTCTTCGGGAAATGTCCGCTGTTAAGCGGCTTCAATAAAAATTTCCCGATGACAACAGCGGTCGGAAGTGGATACCCCACCCCTTCGTAACCTCTATTATTCCATTTGACACTTTCTCGATATTCTGAAGCCCCGCCTAAAAATAGACGGGGCCAAAGGCTAAAGGCTACTCCGTTAAGCGCAAGAACTCGTTGACGTCGGCGATCGTGACGTCCATCGCCTGCTGCCAGAAGTCCGGCTTCCGCAGGTCGACGCCGAGATGCTTGCTCGCCAGATCTTCGACCGTCATCCGTCCGGTATCGCGCAGCAGCGCAATGTACTGGTCTTCGAACGCCGCGCCCCGGCGTAGCGCTTCGGCGTACAGACCGGTGCTGAACATGTAGCCGAAGGTGTACGGGAAATTGTAGAACGGTACGTCCGTCAAGTAAAAATGCATTTTCGACGCCCAGAAGTGCGGATGATACTCGGCTAGCGTATTCCGGTACGCTTTTTTCTGAGCGGCCTCCATCAATTCGTTCAAGCGTTCGATACTTACAAGGCCGTTGCGGCGCTCCTCATAAAAGTCCGTTTCGAACAAGAACCGGGCATGAATGTTCATATAGAAAGCGACCGAGCGCTGAATTTTATCCTCCAGCAGCGTTAAGCGCTCTTCGTCGGTAGCCGCTGCTTTCACCGCCGCATCGGAGACGACCATCTCGGCGAATGTGGAAGCCGTCTCGGCAACGTTCATCGCGTACTCCTGGGCAAGCGCCGGCAGATCGTTCATTACATGCTGATGATACGCATGTCCGAGCTCGTGCGCGAGGGTCGATACATTCGATGCGGTGCCTGCATAGGTCATAAAAATACGGGTCTCTTCAGAGATGGGAAACGACGTGCAGAATCCGCCGGGACGTTTGCCTGCACGGTCCTCCGCTTCGATCCAGCTGTTTTCGAACGCCATTACGGCGAATTCGGCCATTTTCGGGCTGAAGCGGCGGAACTGCTCTACGATGAGCTCCGCACCCTGATCGTAGCTGAACGTCGTACTGCCTTGGCCGACCGGCGCGTCGACGTCGTGCCATGCCAGCTTCTCAACGCCCAGCAGCTTCGCTTTCCGCTCCAGGTAACGGACGAACACGTCTTTGCTCTGCTCGATCACGCCCCACATCGCATCCAGCGTTTCCTTCGACATCCGGTTGATGGTTAACGGCTCCCGATGAATCTCATCCCAGCCCCGGCGCTCATACAGCTTAAGCCGGAAGCCGCCCAGATGATTGAGCGCGTCGGCGCAGTAATCGGCATGCTTCGCCCATTCCCGCTCCCACAACTCGAATACCCGCTGTCGCACGCTGCGGTCCGGGCTGTACATTTTGTTGGCGGCTTGTCCCGCCGAAAGCTCCGTTACGGTCCCGTTTTCTTCGAACGGGATGCTGAACTTGCTCACGGTCGTATTGTAGAGCTCGCCCCAACCGTGATACCCGTCTACGGCAAGGTCGTGGATGAGCGCCTCCTGTTCCGGCGGCAGCTTCTCGGAAGCGAGCCGGCGCCGCTCTTCAAGCGGGTAAGCGATTTCACCAAGCTCCGCATGAGCAAGCAATCCTTGCCAAGCCGGTTCCGGAATGCGGCGCAGGAAATCGTCGAAACGCGTTAAAGCGGAAGCGAAAGCGGCTTGAATCGACTTCACCTGCCCGGTGAGTTGGACCGCGCGCTTGTCGTTTTGATTTTCCGCCGTCAGGCAGCCGGTGAACGATTCCGCTTCGCGTATTTTCAATAAGGCCGTTTGCACCAGAACAATCGCGGGAAGCAGCGATGCCGAGTGCTCGGCCGTTTCCGGTACGGCCAGACCGCTTAACGTCTCGTCCAGCTCGGAGATGTTCGACTGCAGCTCTTTCAAAAATTGAATAAAAGCATCAGACCCGCTGCCTCCCGGAAAAAAGCGATCCAAATTCCAAGTTTGCGGCAAAGGATTACGCATGGATAAACACCTTCCTTATTTATACATTATGTATCTCTTTCCATTAAACCACAATTTGGCGCAAAACCAAAATGCTGCGGCCCCATTTTTTGGTTGAATTTTGGGTCTCGGATATGATTAAATGGAGACTGTAGATCTATAGACTGGAGGGACTGCGAATGAGACCTTTGCAGATTTCACCTGAGACGGCGCAGAAACTCGCGAAGGAATTGAACGTTCCGATCGAACACCTGATGCATATGCCTCAGCATATTCTTTTGCAGAAGCTGGCCGAGCTTGCCGGACAGACGAAGGACAATTCTACGGCTCCGGCACCGGATAAAGATTCCGGCAATTCCGGCCGGGAGTAGACCTATGATACCTTTTGAGAATACATGGCCCTATGAACGGATCGGACAAGACGTGTATGTGCAAAACTGCCCCTTTTGCCACGCTGCCAATGTTTTGCTGCCGCTCAAACCTAAAGACCTCTCGGAACTTCGCGAAGGCGTCAAAAAACTGCTCGTCTTCCCCTGCTGCCGAAATAAAGAGACTCTGGTCGATGCCGACCAAGATTATTTGCTTGCGGGCCGTCCGCTGCGCCGATACGGCAAAGAGTAAGCGTTCCCGCCTTCCCAGGAGACATCTTCATGGATTTCACTGCGCTTACGCATGCTTGTACCTTGATAGCGCTCAGCTATATGGCACTTAAGATACGCAATCTGCTGGTTATCGAACGCTTACAAGCATTAGCCGTGCCTGTGCTGACGGGAGCCGCCAGCATCGTGATGATGCTCTTGCCCTTGCCGGGGGACTCCCTGTTCAGCGACTTGAAATTCGCGCCGATCGTCATGGCGGGCCTACGGTTCGGCTGGGTCTCCTCTCTGTTGTCCACCTTGCTTCCTGCGGGGTACATGCTGCTGGAGCACAAGCCGAACTGGGCCATCGAAGCCGTTCAGGGGCTTCTGCTGCCTGCCATCATCAGCTCGCTGTTTCATCGTAAAGAATACGATTCCGGTTTTTTTTTCATCCGAATGACCGACGGGTGGAGCGTCTGCGCGATTCTCACCGTGGTACGTCTGGTTTCGCATGTCCGGCTGGAGACAGCCCAGACCTCGCTGTTCTGGCTGTCGCAGCTGCTGATGCTCGTCTTCTCGGGGCTGGCGATTATGGCCTTGATCTATATGTTCAACGACGAGAATAAAATCTGGATGATGCAGCGGAAGCTGGAGCTGGAAGCGAAGCAGGACAACCTGACCCGGCTGCCAAATCTGCGCGGCTTTATGGATATCGCCAAGCGGACCATCCGCAGCCGGCGCATCGCCATCATGATGATCGATATCGACAATTTCAAACGGTACAACGATACGTTCGGACACCTGCACGGAGATCAGCTTCTTCGGGAGGCCGGACAGCTGCTGAAAACGGCCGTCCATGAGCAAGACTACATCGCCAGATACGGCGGAGAAGAATTCATTATCTTAAGCCATACGACGGATGAAACCCAGCTGTCGCACTATGCGGACTGGCTGCGCCACAACATCGAAGAGCACCGCTTTTACGGGGATTCCGTGGCCGGAACGACGATTTCGATCGGCATCTCCATCTCCCGCATGCCGGGAGACGAGCTTCGCCGGCTTATTGCCGAAGCGGACGAGGCGCTGTACGTCTCCAAGCAATCGGGCAAAAACCGCTATTCGTTCTATCGGGCGGATCAAACGCAGCAAAAAAACGCTTGAAGCGTTCTCGGATCGATGCCGGGAACCTTGAAGCGTTTTTGAGTTGAGGGCGTCAGGTCAATTCCTGGGCCTCGGGTTCGAGCACGACCGAATCCGCAAGCATATCCTCACGAGTTACGGCCCACTGCTCGCGGCACGCCCGAATCATGCCGGCGTCCATGATGCGCTTGTCATTAATGACGCGCGAGAACCATTTGACCGCTTGGTTATACTGCTTCAGCCGGCGGCTGAGCTCCCCCATCAGGTACATCAGACGGGCATTGTTCATCTCCCCCGCTTCCGTCTCGAACGCCCTAGTATACTCATCCAGCGCATGCTGCAAAAACCGGTTTTCCTGCGCCTTGTCGTTCCGATAGCGGTAAAGCCAGGCGATATGGTGCAGCAGCCCGGCGGTAATGCGCCCTTTATCGTTGACCGTCTGGGCCGTAACGAGCGCAAGCTTGTAGGCGTAGAGCGCCTCCTCCCACGTCCGTTCGCCCCCGTAGTCCTTGTACGTCCAATGGTCGGCGACTTTTTCGCGGAATGCCGTTTTTTGCGCGGGCGTCAGCCGGTCCTTGGAATTCTCCGTCCCCGCAAACCCGCAGTGGGGGCAGATGCGTACGACATAATAGTCGGGGTTAATGTCCTTATAATGAACGCAGAAATCAGTGTCGGTGCCGGACGCCTTCTTGAAGCTCGGGCGAACGCGGGACGTTTGAAATACGGCGTCGCAGTGATGACATCTGACGCTGACTTGAAATAAAGGTTCGACCACGGAACACACTTCCTTCGATCAGCTTCGTTTTCTGGTTTCGATAAGCTTCGTTAGCTGTTGCTATGGGTGTTGATAAAATGATACGCCGGGCCCTTCAGCCGCTCCAGTACGGCAAGCCGAAGCTCCCGTTCCATCCCCGTTTCTTCCAGCGCCTCCGCCATACAGCCGAGCCAGGCGTCCGCACGCTCCGGCGTGATCGGAAACGGCAAATGCCGCGCACGCATCATCGGGTGCCCGTACTGCCCGGAATACAGCGGCGGCCCGCCGAAAAATTGCGTCAGGAATAAGTACTGCTTTTCCATGACCGGCGTAATGTCTTCCGGGAACAGGGGCCCCAGCAGCGGATGCGCCTGCACCTTCGGGTAGAAAGCCTCCACAATGCTGCGGATGGCCGCCTCTCCGCCGATCGCTTCGTAAAACGTCAACTCCCGTTCTCCCCGGGTCATACGGTTCATCTCCTAACGAAAAAAGATGCTAAGTTGCCCTGCACCTTAGCATCGTTATTTTGTAAAACGCTTTATACATCCTCTTCGCCCGACGTCATCAACGTCTCCCTAATGACATAAACAAAAGCGCATACGAGAATTCCAGCAATGATACCCATCATCTGAAATCACTCCCATTCTCATATTGGTACTATTGTACCATACATAGCTCGAAAATTCAGCCTTTTTCTGACGGCCCGGCAACTTTTTCGTCCCTGTGCCGCGCGTCCGGGAGGCATGTCTCCCTGCAGCGGCTCATATATCAGAATGACAGGCCTTTCTCGAAAGGAAGTGGTACCTTTGCTTGGCAAACGAATATCCGTCCATGTCGCCGCATCGCTCGCCGTCCTGCTGGCCTGCTTGATGCTCGCTTTCCCCGCCGAGGCGTTTCAAGCCTCGCTGAAAGGATTGTCCATCTGGTGGGACGTGCTGTTTCCGGCGCTGTTCCCGTTCTTCGTTATCGCCGAAGTCATGCTCGGGCTGGGCATCGTGCATTTTTTCGGCATGCTGCTCGATCCGATGATGCGGCCGGTGTTCCGTATTCCCGGCATCGGGGGCTTCGTCATGGCTATGGGCTTCGCCTCCGGCTATCCGATCGGCGCGCGCCTGACGTCGCAGCTGTGGACGCAGCGGCTCGTCAACCGGGAAGAGGGTGAACGGCTGGTCGCTTTTACGACATCGTCCGACCCGATCTTTCTGATCGGCGCCGTAGCCGTCGGTTTTTTCCACGATGCCGCGCTTGCGGGCGTGCTAGCCGCGGCGCATTACGGCTCGGCTCTGCTGATCGGCCTCCTGATGCGGTTTCACGGCAGGCCGGGAAAGCATGCCGACGAATACCGCCAACCGGCGTTCACGTCTCTCCCGGGGGCCTCCCCCGACCAGTCGCTTTGGCGCCGCGCTTTCGAAGCCATGCACCATGCCCGGATGAACGACGGCCGGACGCTGGGCACAATGCTGCAGCAGGCGCTTGCCTCGGGGCTGCAGATGATTTTCGTGATCGGCGGGCTCGTCGTCTTTTTCTCTGCCGTCATGGAAGTGATGACCTCCGCAAAAGTGATGAGCTTGTTTTACGCGGCCATCGAATCGGTGCTGGGCGTCTTCGGACTGCCGCTCCCGCTCGCCGAAGCGGTAGCGAGCGGCTTCTTCGAGGTGACGCTTGGGGCCAAAGCCGCAGGCGCCGCAGCCGGCATACCGCTGGTATATCAGGTGGCGATCGCCGCCTGGGTGCTGTCCTGGGCGGGACTTTCGGTGCATGCGCAGATTATCAGCCTGCTGCACCATACGAACCTGCGCTACGCGCCGTTCGTCGCGGCCCGGTTCGTCCACGGCCTGCTTGCGGCCGGACTTGTCATGGTTCTGTGGCGGCCGCTGGCCCCTTATCATGCCGCGCTGGCCGCCTTTTTTCCCGAGCCGGATATGACCCGGCCGCTGGAAACGCTGGCGCAGCATACGCTTCCGGCGGCCGGGCTTACGTTTGCTGCGGTGCTGAGCGCATCGCTGCTCCTATCGTTCTGCTTTCTTATAGGCAAAAGATGTATGAAGCGGATTCGATCATAAGATACTACTAGGAGCCAACAGAAGCGAATCCGGCTCCCTCTGCTTCCGCAGTCGAGGGACCAAATTCAGGGTCGAGGTGAAATGATGTATACGATGTTCCATCGAAGAGATTTGGCGCTGCCGCCTGCGATCGGGCGATTGACCGAGCTTGCTTTCAACCTGTGGTTCAGCTGGAACGACGGGGCCAAAGAGCTGTTCGCGGCCATCGAGCCGAAGCTGTGGGACCAGTTTCGGCACAATCCCGTACGTTTATTGACGGAAACGGATGCGGCCGTGCTGAAAGAACGGTCGGAGGACGAAGCCTTCCTCCAGCGATACCGTGACGTCATGGCCGAGTGGGACGCATACCGGGAGGCGGAAACGTGGTTTCAGAAGGAATATCCGCAGCACACCCGCCAGGCAATCGCTTACTTCTCGGCGGAATTCGGCTTTCATGAATCGCTTCCGATTTATTCGGGAGGGCTTGGCGTTCTGGCCGGGGACCACTGCAAATCGGCCAGCGACTTGGGTGTACCGCTGGTCGGTATAGGATTGCTTTACAAGAAAGGGTACTTCGATCAAAAGCTGGATACGGAGGGAGGGCAGCTAGCCGAAAATATCGCCTACGACTTCAACAAGCTGCCGATCGTCCCCGCCTACGTTCCCGTACTGGAAGGCCAAGCGCCGGCCGAAGGTCAAGGGGACGGCGCGCCTCCGCTGCGCGAGTTGACCGTTGACGTGCCGCTGGCCGAACGGACCGTCCGCTTGAAGGTATGGCAGGTGCAGGTCGGCCGCGTGCCGGTCTATTTGCTCGATGCCGATCTGGAGGAAAACAGCCCCTGGGACCGCGAGCTGACAGCTCAGCTGTACGGGGGGAACCAGGATATCCGGATTGCGCAGGAGGTGCTGCTCGGCGTCGGCGGCGTCAAAGCGCTGCGGGCGCTGGGGATTCCGACCGGCACGTTTCATATCAACGAAGGGCATGCGGCGTTTCTATCGTTCGAGCGGATCCGCGAGCAGTTGGATAAAGGCCTGCTCTTTCACGTCGCCCTGGAGGTCATCCGCGCCAGCACCGTATTTACGACGCATACGCCGGTACCGGCCGGGCACGACGCGTTCCCGCTTCCGATGTTCGAATATTATTTCAGCCGCCTGTTCGCCGATTATCCGTCCGCCCGGAGGGAATGGACCCTGCTTGGGCTCGACGAACCGAAGCAGCTGTTCAACATGACCCACCTTGCCTTGAACACCTCCGCGCTGCGCAACGGGGTCAGCAAGCTGCACGGTCACGTGTCGCGCGAGATGTTCCGGGCCTTCCACGGCGGCATCGACGTCCCGGAGGTGCCGATCGGGCACGTGACCAACGGCGTCCACCTGAACACATGGCTCGCCCCCGAGCTCAAGGAGCTGTTCGGCCGCTTTTTGCCGGGGATGTGGCTGCGCCATCAAGCCAATAAAGACTCGTGGAAAACGGTCGATCTGGTGCCAAGCGAATCGCTCTGGTCCGTTCATATGGAGCTGAAGCAGCGGATGATCCGGCTCGCCCGCGCCAACCTGCGCGAGCAGCGGCGCCGCAACAGCCTGCCGGCGGACCGGATCGAGGAGGTCCGGAACTACTTGTCCCCCGACGCACTGACCATCGGCTTCGCCCGGCGGTTCGCGACGTACAAGCGGGCCAATCTGATCTTCAACGATTTGGACCGGCTGGACCGTTTGGTGAACGATCCGAACCGTCCGGTGCAGTTCGTCTTCGCCGGCAAGGCACACCCGGCCGACCATCCCGGGCAGGAGATGATCCGCGAGATCTACAGAGTGTCCGAGACAGACCGGTTCCGCGGCAAAATCGTGCTGCTTGAAAATTACGACATGAACATGGCGCGCCACCTGGTGCAGGGGGTGGACGTGTGGCTCAATAACCCGCGGCGGCCGTACGAGGCGAGCGGCACCAGCGGCCAAAAAGCCGCGATGAACGGCGTCATCAACTTCAGCGTGCTGGACGGATGGTGGGAGGAAGGTTACGACGGCGCCAACGGCTGGAGCATCGAATCGAGCGACGGGGCGAATGCCGGTACGCAGGAGCGCGAGAACACCGAAGCGATCTACCGGCTGCTCGAAACGGAGATCGTGCCGCTTTATTACAATCAACGCCCACTCCCGGCCCAATGGATCGCCCGGATGAAGCGCTCGATCCGCACGCTCGCGCCGGTGTACAATTCGGACCGGATGGTCATGGAGTACGTGAACGAATTTTACGTCCCCGCCTTGAAGCGGACGCACCATTTTGTAGCCAACCGCTATGACGAAGCGACCAAAGTCGCCGATTACAAAAGATTTATCCGCAAAAACTGGCATTACGTCCGCGTCGCCGAGCTGAACGATCCGCAAGCCCACCCCAACGCGACCACCCCCAAGGAGGTTACGGCTACGGTGAAATTCGGACCGGTATGGTATAAGGATACGGCGGTCGAGATCGTCTATTACGAGGAAAAAGCGGACCGCTGGGACCCGGTGATCGTAACGATGGAGCCCGTACGCGAGCTTGGAGACAATACCGTGCTGTACCGGGCTACGATTCCCCCTCATCTTCAGCACGGCCCCCATTACAGCGTGCGCGTGTATCCGGTGAGTGCGAACTTCGCCCGCCGCTTCGAGCTGCCGCTGGTTACGACCTTTTAGCGGAACGCCGGATCAAGTCTCGATCCAGCCTTTCTTTTGGGCGATCGCCACGGCATCGATCCGGTTTTTGGCTTCGAGCTTCTGCATGATTTCCGAGATGTAGTTGCGCACCGTGCCTTGAGATAAAAATAAGGCGCCGGAAATTTCACCCACCGTCAATCCTTGAGCCAAGTGTCGCAAAATATCCTGCTCCCGCTCCGTGAGCGGGTTTTCTTGTTCCCACATCGAGTAGGCGAGCTCGGGACTAATGACCCGGCCTCCTGCATGAATGGAGCGCAGAGCACCGGCCAGCTCGGATACGGGGGCGTCCTTCAACAGATACCCCTGTACCCCCGCCCGAATCGCGCGTTGAAAATAGCCGGTCCGGGCAAAGGTCGTCACGATGACGATCCGGCACCGGCTTCCCTCCGCTTTCAAGCGTTCGGCCACGTCGAGTCCGCTGAGCACCGGCATTTCAATGTCCATGACGCAAAGATCGGGGTCCAGGCTCAAAATAAGCCGCAGCGCTTCTTCCCCGTCCCCGGCTTGACCGACGACCTCGATATCTTCTTCCATCGAGAGCAGCGTGCTCATCGCGCCCCGCAGCATGCCTTGGTCTTCCGCAATGACGATTTTCATCGATTTCCCTCCGTTTGCTGCCGTTTAACAACGTTCGGAACGGTAATGGTCAACGTCGTTCCCGTCTCCTCCCGCTTGGAGAACTCCAGTGTCCCTTCAATGAGCGACAGCCTTTCCTTCATGCCCAGCAGACCGCTTCCCGCCTGTCCGAGCTTGCTTCCCGCGCCGTCGATCCCGACGCCGTCGTCGTGCACCTTGAGCACGTAGGAGCCGGATTTCTCAATCAGCTTCACCTTGCAATGCTTCGCCTTGCTGTGCTTGACCACATTGGTCACGGCTTCCCGCAAGCACATGCTTAAGATGTTCATCACGACAGGGGACGTCCGAATCCGCTCCACATCCCCCACTGTCTCGAAACCGATCCCCGCCGAGCTCAAAATTTGCCCGGCTTGCCGAAGCTCGTCCGCTAGATGCACCGCCCGCATATCGGAGATCAGCTCCCGGACCTGCTTCAGCACGGTTCTCGACGTCGTCTGGATATCCTTCGCTTCCCGCACCGCCCGTTCGGGATCGTGCGGGATGAGCCGCTCGACCAGCTCGCCCTTCAGCGTAATCAGAGACAACGTATGGCCAAGCGTGTCGTGCAGGTCTCTCGCGATCCGCTGGCGCTCTTCGTTTTTGATCAGCCGCTCAATCTCGTCGTTCGCATGACGCAGCTGCTGGCGCAGCTCTTCCGCCTTTCGGTGGGACTTCATGGCAAAGGGCAGTACGGCAAGAATAATCAGGCTGGGAATAAAATCGAGATGCACCGCCTCGCCCGCTTTTTCGTAATACAAATACATCACCAAAACGAAAGCGGTCACCATGTACGCAACGGAAAACGCCACTTTGCGGACGGTTGGGAGCATGCCGACCGTCATAATGCAGTAGAAGCCGAAATATAAAAAAGAGGGGTTATACGCGTACCCCAAAACGGCAACGGAGGTAATCTGGATCAGCGCATACGCGAAGCGCCCCTCCATGTTCCACAGCGCCTGCCGGAAAGCAAGCGCCAGGATGACAACAGCCACGAAGCCGATCCACGCTTCGCGGAAGGGCAGCTGCAGCAAGAAATATACAGGGACCGTCATATTGATGACCCAAATCAAGCCAAAATGCTTAAGATTGTCCGGAAACAACCGGAATGGCAAACGCAGCTTCATTTACACCGCTTCCTGTTTTTTAGCGAGATAAGAAGATAGTATCACAAAAACAACCAAATACGCAGCCAAGACAGCCAAGTTCATCAAATCGGGCAGGCGGCCGGCAATCAGCGACCAGGTCCCGTTTCCAAAGTTGTAGGACGGCGTCCAAACGGCGATGGCCTTCATCAGCTGCGGCATCGCATCTACAGGCATCCAAAGGCCGCCGATCAGCGACAGGCCGATTTGCAGCAGACTGGCAATCACTTGGGCCAGTTCCGCCTTTTTGGCCATGCCGACGAGCGTACCGAGCGCAAGGAACGTCAGCGAGCCGATCAGGAGCCATAAGCCGCAGCCGATCCATTGCGCCGTACTGAGCTGAACCCCTTTTATCATGCCGCCCGCCAAAAACATAACAACGATAATCGCCGCATTCACCAGCGACATGGAGACGATTTTGGCACCGACGTATGAACCGGAAGGCAGCGGCGTCACATGCAGACAGCGCACCCAGCCCTGCGCCCGCTCCTGGGACATGCGGACTCCGAGCGTATTCACGCTGACGGACAACAGGCCGAAGGCCGTCATCGACATGAGATAATACGTCTTCCAGGCGGTCCCGCCCATACCGGCGTCGCCCCCGGCGGAATTCGTAAAAATAAGATAAAACAGCATCGGAAATCCGATGGAAAAGATAACAACCTTTTTGTTGCGAAGCGAGCGCAGAAGCTCTGCCTTGCATTGGGCGATAAACATGTTCATATCCGTCATCCTCCTGTGCTTTAGATCGTTGCTTCCGTTTCCGGTAAGCCGACCAGCGATTGAAAAGCGTCTTCCAGCCCGCCCTTGTGCGTTTCGATATCTTGAATGTCCAGATCGCTGCGGATCAAGGCGTAGAGCAAGCCGTCCGTGTCTCTGCCGTACAGCTTCACGCGGCGGCCGATCCACTGCAAGTCGGTGACTCCGGGGAGATCAAGCAGTTCGCTCGTCATGACATTATCTCCGGCGGTGAAGGACACGTGCCGGTTGCCGGCGCTTTCCTTAATCTGGGTCAGCGTTCCGTCGGCGACGATTTTCCCTTGATTGACCACAACGACCCGGTCGGCGATGCTGTCGGCTTCCTCCAGATAGTGGGTCGTCAAAATAATCGTCCGCCCGCTGCCGGCAAAGGAGCGGATCGTCCGCCAAAACAACTGTCTCGACGTCACGTCCATCCCCACCGTCGGTTCGTCCAGGAAAATCAATTCCGGGTCGCCGGCCATCGCCAGTGCGAAGCCCAGACGCCGATTTTGTCCCCCGGACAGCGAAGTGGCGTACTTGTCCCGGTCGTTTTCGAGCCCGGACATTCGCAGCAACTCTCCGATCGATAACGGGTTTGTATAATAGCTGCGGAACAGATTGATCGTCTCCTCCACCTTCAGGCTGTCGATCACGCTTACCTCCTGCAGCATGACGCCGATCCGGTTGCGGACGCCTCTATACCGCGGACTGCCGCCCATCAACCGCACTTTGCCTGCCGTGGGAGCCGTCAGCCCCAGCATCATGTTGACGGTCGTCGATTTGCCTGCGCCGTTGGGTCCGAGCAGCGCGACGATGCTTCCTTTCCTGACATGCAGCGTCATGTCGTCCACGGCCTTTTTATCCCGGTATTGCTTGGTTACATGTTCGAGTTCGATCACATGCTTCATGATTTCATCACCTTTGTCGTTCGGGTTGACTTCCTTGATTAAAATCATATAATGCCGCGGCCTGACGCTGTAGTTATTCGTATCATCTGTTTCGGGTGATAAATATCACCCGGTGTACAAAACGGCGCAAATTCATAGAGCCTGCTCTCCGACCGGAAGCGTCAGGAGGACAGGCTCGCGCGCGAAAAGCCGGGAAGACGACGGACGAACTCGAACTCTATGCTTCCGGCATTGTGTTATTTTACATTATTGATTATTATGGATGTAAACGGTAATGAAAGTTTCAGAAAATCATACCGTGTGGTGATAACTGATGAACTGGACCTTGGCCTTGGCAAACGAAACGGTTGTTTTCCCCAGAAGCTGCAGTCTCATCGTAGTAGGCGAAACCAAAGAGGGCTCGCCCTTTTGCTACGAGGACAACTTTACGCTTCTCAAAGCTTCCGCGGAGGAACTGACGGTTACGCTCGATGCCGCGTCGATCCATCCGCTGGAGAAGCTGCATCATGTATGCTTTATTGAATTTTCTTTCCGCGAGCAGGGCATTCTGTATTATGCTTTGGTAGATCTGCTGCATTTGGAAACGAAGCGCAATGTATGCACGTTGACCTTAACCGCGCCGCTGGAGCTGAAGCAGTCGCAGAAAAGGCGCTATCCGCGTATTGCCCTGCCTACCCGCACGCCGGTCACCTCCCGGATCGTCGGAGTACGGGAGCAAATATCGCATCAGAACGTGGCGTTTACGGGACAAATCCTGGATTTGTCCAGCGGAGGGATGGCGTTTATGACGTCGACCCGCGTGTTTTGCCCGCTCGAATTGGAATTATCTTTTGTTCTTCCCGGCATTGCCCAGAAGATTACGGTCTATGGGGAAATCGTGCGCGTGGCCCATTTCAGCAGCGATGCTTACCGGGTAGCCGTGCGGTTCCATCGTGTTCCAGACAGCACTGCCGCGCTTATGGAGGAGTATTGCTCCGCTTCGGGAGCCGACAGCTGACGAAAGCGGATAGTTATAGGAGGATAACCGGTTGAAATACAATGTGATACACCGCGGCGATGACATCTCCATCCAATTGATGCACAGGTTTCACGAATTGATCCGTCAGTACGGGCTCATTCACGAAGAAGCGTCCCCCGATATCGTACTGTCCATTGGCGGCGACGGGACGCTGCTCAATGCGTTTCATCAATATAAGGACCAGCTCGATCACATTGCATTTACCGGGATTCACACGGGAAGACTCGGTTTTTTTGCCGACTGGAAGCCGGATGAAGTCGAGCTGCTTGCCCAGCTGATGGGCGAGAGCGCCAATCAAAACGACCTGCGCGCCGTCAAATATCCATTGGTCGAGATCCAGATCACGACTCCCCAAGGGATCGAAACGGAGCTTGCGCTGAACGAATTTACGCTGAAAGGCGTCGACGCCACGCTGGTTGCCCAGCTGCATATAAACGACGAGCTGCTCGAGACATTCCGCGGCGACGGCATCTGCATCTCCACGCCATCGGGAAGCACCGCCTACAACAAAAGCTTGGGCGGCGCCATCGTGCATCCATCGCTCGACGCCATTCAGATTGCGGAGATCGCTTCGATCAACAACCGCGTATTCCGTACGCTCGGTTCGCCGATCTTGCTGCCGAAGCATCATCACTGCGACATTTACCCGCGCGCGAACCAAAACATTTTGCTGTCGCTCGATCACTTGTACATGCAGCGCAACGATATCATCTCGATCCGCAGCCTGGTCGCCGCCGGCAAAAAGGTCAAGTTCGCCCGCTTCCGTCCGTTTCCGTTCTGGAGCCGCGTACGCGAAGCGTTCATCGGCTATGACATGGTCTGATGACGCTGCAATTGGCTGCGTAAAAAGACCCGGTGCCCCGTCCTCCCCGCACTTTCGCAGGGAGACGGAGCATCGGGTCTTTATTTGTCGTTACGCCTCTACGCGAGACGATTCCGGCTTGGGCTTCGGCGGATTCTGGGAGGATTGTCCGCCTTTCGGCTTGGACGCGTGCCCCTGCTGCCTGTTCTGGCCTTGATGTCGGCCCCCTGGTCTTCCCTCGCCCTGCCGCGCAGAACCGTGCTGCGATTTGGACTGATTTTGGCCGCCGGACTGCTGGCTTTGCCCATGGCGGGAACCATACGTCTTGCCGGACGGGTTGTACCGTTGATGCTGCGGCGACGGCGTGCGGGGGGCCGCCGAAGCGGCCGTGTCCTCATGCCGATGCACGGAGGCTTCGGCCGTTACAGCGGGCTGCGGGCTCGGCCTGTCGCCTTGTTCCGCCCCTCCGCCTGCCTCGCCTGCCGGACTATCCTCATAGAAGTCCCCCGGCGACCCGGTCGGTTCCACTCCGCTCTTGTTCGGCACCTTCTCAATGATGAAATAGGCGCAGCCAAAATTGCAGTACTCGTTCAAATAATCCTGAAGCGTAGAGATCATGCTGTCCTTCGTCGCTTTCGGATGGTTGTCCTTAAAAAATCCGCGCAGCCGGAGCTGGCTGTAGCCCCAGTCGCCCACAATATAATCGTACCGCTCCAGCACCTCGCTGTACCGGTCGCGGAACGCCTCGAAACGCCAGCCGTTCTTATGGTCAACGACCACTTCGTACGTTTTGCCCGCAATATGAATCACCGTATCACCTCCCCAAGTTTACGACTGCTTCGCCGATTGGACCTGTTCATGCGCATGATACGAGCTGCGGACGAGCGGACCGGACTCCACGTGGCTGAACCCGCGTTTCAAGCCCTCCTGCTTCAGCTCTGCGAATTGCTCCGGCGTGTAGTACTTGGACACCGGCAAATGCTTGAGCGAAGGCTGCAAGTATTGGCCGATCGTCATAATGGAGCAATCGACGGCGCGCAAGTCGTCCATCGTCTGCAAAATTTCGTCCCACGTCTCGCCGACCCCGAGCATGATGCTCGATTTCGTCGGAATCGAAGGGGCAATCCGCTTGGAGCGCTCAAGCAGCTCCAGCGAACGACGGTATTTGGCCTTGGCCCGCACCTTGTCGGACAGCCGCTCCACCGTTTCCACGTTGTGGTTCAAAATATCGGGCTTCGCTTCCAGCACGGTGCGAAGCGCTTCCTCGTCTCCTTGAAAATCGGGAATGAGCACTTCGACCCCGGCCAACGGCAGACGCCCTCGGATCGCCCGGATCGTCGCGGCGAATACCGAAGCCCCGCCATCTTTCAGGTCGTCCCGTGCGACGGAAGTGACGACGACATGGCGCAGGCCCATCTGCTCCGACGCCTCCGCGACGCGCTCCGGCTCCTGCAGATCCAGCTCCGTCGGCATCCCGGTATTCACGGCGCAGAACCGGCACGCCCGCGTACAGATGTCGCCCAAAATCATAAAGGTGGCGGTCCGGGCCGCCCAGCATTCATGGATGTTCGGGCACTTCGCTTCCTCGCATACGGTGTGCAGCGTTTTGCCGCGCATCATGTTTTTCAGCTCTTTGTAGTTGTCTCCCGTCGTCAGCTTGATTTTCAGCCATTCGGGCTTGCGTTCTATTTGATGAGTCGCCATGGATGCACTCCTGTTCCGCAGCAAGCTTTTCTTGCGCTTGGATTTGAAGCTATTATATCACGAATAGGCCAACAATCCACTTTCGAAATTACTTTGGGATTGGAAATATGGTACACTGAAGAAAGGTTTTTGGGAGCGGGAGGTTCGAGCATTTACGATGATGAACATCGACAACATACTTAAGCTGGTGCAATCCGGCGATCTCGATATCGCCGAAGCCAAACGGCTGCTGGAGGAAGGGCTATCCGGGGCGCATACCGCCCCGGTCGATCGTCCGGAAACGGCCGTACAGGCCGGAAGAACGCCGGAGCAGCCGGCAATCGATAAAACGGTGAAAGACGCCTCCGGGGAAACGCCGATGCGCCACCGGGCGTCCTTCCTATCGCTTTCGGAGGACGCGGTGGACGATAGTCTCGGCTACGCGCAGCTTGATCTGAGCCGGCCGGCGAGGACCGGCTTCCCCGAGGTCATCTACGGGGAAAGCAAATCGGCGGAGCAAATCGCCGCGATCTTCGAGCGGCTGGCCGCCCATACGGACCGCGTGCTGGCGACGCGTGTCGACGCGGATAAAGCCGCCTATGTCGCGGAGCGCATCCCGGGAGTGAAGCATCACCCCGAGGCGCGGGCGCTGACTTGGCTGCGGAGCGGCGAAGCCGTGCCGGACGGCGGCAGCTACATCGCCGTCGTCTGTGCAGGCACGTCGGATGTGCCTGTGGCGGAGGAAGCCGCCGTGACGGCCGAGTGCCTGGGCTCCCGCGTGGAGCGCGTCTACGACGTCGGCGTGGCCGGCATACACCGGCTGTTCCGCCGGCTGCCAGTCATCCGCGGAGCGAGCGCGGTCGTGGTCGTCGCCGGGATGGAAGGGGCGCTCGCCAGCGTCTTGGGCGGCCTGGTGGCCGTGCCGGTCATTGCGGTGCCGACAAGTGTCGGCTACGGCGCCAGCTTTCAAGGCGTCGCCGCGCTGTTATCCATGCTCAACGCCTGTGCGCCCGGCATTTCCGTCGTGAACATCGACAACGGCTTCGGCGCCGGATATAACGCCGCACTAATCCACCAAAACGGGACAAAGAGGGATGAAACGTGAAAATCTTGTATTTGGACTGCTTCTCCGGAATCAGCGGCGATATGACGCTGGGCGCGCTTGTCGACGCCGGCGCGGACCGTCAGTATATCGAAGAAGAGCTTCGCAAAATTCAGATCGAGCCGTTTACGCTGGAGTGGAGACGCGTGAACAAGCGCGGCATATCCGCGCTGAAGCTCGACGTCGTGCTTGATCCGCATACGCCGCCGGCGCACCATCGCCATTACTCGGAAATCGTCGAGCTGATTCATCGTGCCGGCTTCAACGAGCGCGTCGTCAAGCTGAGCCTCGCGATTTTCGAGAAAATCGGGGTAGCGGAAGCGAAAATACATAACATCCCGATCGACAGAGTTCATTTTCACGAAGTCGGCGCGATCGATTCGATCGTCGATGTGATCGGAGTAGCCTTGGCCATCGATTCGCTGGAGATCGAGAAAATTTTGTCCTCCGCCGTACCTCTCGGCTCCGGCACGGTGCATTGCGATCACGGCATTTATCCGGTGCCGGCCCCGGCCACGCTGGAGATGATGAGAGGGCTGCCTATCGCGCCGACCTCGTATTCGCTGGAGATGACGACGCCGACTGGCGCAGGCATCGTCTCCGGACTCGTCGACGAATTCGCCAAGGGCCTCCCGCCGATGATCGTGGAGTCGATCGGGTACGGGGCCGGAACGCGCGACTTGCCGAATCAGCCTAACGTGCTGCGCGTCGTTGTCGGGCAAGCCGATCCCTACTTGAACAAGTGGCAGGTGCACCACGAAGAGTTCTCGCATGAGCACGTTCACGGACACCATCAGCCGGAGCACCATCATCACGGACACTCGCACGAGCATGGCCACGGGCACCATCATCACGAGCACTCGCATGAGCATGGGCACGGGCATCATCATCACGAGCACTCCCATGAGCGCGGGCACGGGCACCATCATCATGAGCATTCGCACGAGCACAGCCACGAACACCATCATCATGAGCACTCGCACGAGCATGAGCACGGGCCCCAAAAACATAGCCATGACGATCATTCGCACGATGAGGAGCATCCTCACGTGCACCACAAGCATGACAATGACGGTCCGGACGATACTTGCATACGGCAATAGTTACAACGAGCGGCTTTTCCTCCGGGAAAAGGCCGCTTTTTCGTTTCGCTGCTTCACACGACGATAGAACGGCCAACGGACGGATTCCGCCGGCAGATGCGCAAGATCTGCTTCGGGAGAACCGTCCGTTGGCTTGTTTAAGCGCGGCCGCGCTCCATAAACCGTCGCCGCACCTCGTCGTACACTTGCTTGAGCGGCACGCCGTGCGTTTTGGCCGCCTGCTCGCATTCCTTAAACTCCGGGGCAAACTGGACGAGCTCACCCTGATGGAACCCCGCTTTTACCTGAATGGGCCCCCAGGGCGTATCGACCCTGTGAAGCTCCCTTCCCAGGCGGTGGCAGGAGGCCCGCAAATAACGCAAGCCAAGCGTCGTCGTTTCCCGGAAAATGACGGCCTCCATTCGCTTCGCGCCCTCATCGTCGGTCAGTACGTTCAGCATGACGCCGGGACGGCCTTTTTTCATAATAATCGGAATCCAGTATACGTCGTTGGCCCCCTGCTCCAGAAGCAGGTCGGTCACATACGAACAATATTCCGGATTCATGTCGTCGATATTGGCCTGCAAAATAAGCATTCGGTCATCTACATGCTCTTCCCGGTGATCAAACGGCATCCGGCATCCCCCCATGCCTTCATCATATCAAACCGGACAAGGGATAAAAAGGCAGCGGCCCGCACATGCTACAGTTAAATGAAACCAGCGTATCGATACCCGAACGAAGGAGGCAGCTATCGTATGGCGGCATTCCATGCACGAGTGTTAACCGCGGCGGCTCTGTGTGCCGCGCTGCTCGTTGGTCCGGCATGGGGGGGCTTGGAAAACCGGGGATTCGCCTATGCTCCCGCAGCCAGGACTCCTGCATTACCGAAAGCAAGCAAGGCGGCGAATGGAATGAAAGCCGTGTTCGCCGAACGCAAGGATCTATTCGACAAAGTCAGTGCGGTTACCGGCATTCCTTGGTATTATTTAGCAGCCGTCGATCAATACGAACGGACGATCAATCTGGCCAAAAAGCGCCCGGCCCCTGACGGAATGATCGCCATTTATTTTACCGATCTGCAGTGGGGCGGCATTCTCAACCCTGACCACGAGGACAAAAATGTGAAGAGCATTCAATGGTTCGGTGGAATCGGCAAGGACGGTTCGGGAGATGGGTTGGCAGACCGGATGAACGATCTTGACCGGCTGTATTCGATGGCGGCCAACATGCTTCAAAAAGGAAGCGCCGAGGAAGACCTTCGAATCGGTCTCTGGGACTATTACCAAAATGCACGGAGCGTCGAGCGGATTCAGCAATTCGCCCGGATCTACGCCCATTTCGATACGCTCGACTTGTACGAGCATTGCTTCGTGATGCCGCTTAGCGCCGATTATTCCTATCGCAGCACATGGGGAGCCAGCCGCGGCTGG
>NZ_JTHN01000085.1 GCF_001399685.1 Paenibacillus sp. A3 | reverse complement strand
GGCGACGTGCTGTTCCGGCTCGACGACACGGAGCTCCGCAACGAAATCGCGCAGCTTCAAGCGAACGCCAAAAAGCAGGAAATGGACATACGCTTGAATCAATTTCAGGAAAAGGCCGGCATCGCCGACGCGGAGGCCGAGGGCATTACCGAAACGGACGCCAAAAAGCGCTTTGCCGCGTCGGAAAGCCGCAAAATGCAAAACGAGGTTACGCAGGTTACTCTCGAGCATACCCGTTCGCAGCTCGCAGAGAAAACGAAGAAGCTTCAAGCCGCCGGCTTCGCGGCGCCGGAAAACGGCATTTTCCTGTTCGAGGGTACCAAGGAGCCGAAGTCAGTGAAAGATAACGAGCGGATCGGCAAAATCGTCGATCTGACGAAGCTGCAGCTGATTTGCAATGTCGGCGAATACGACTTGTTCCGCATCAAGGAAGGCATGGATGTCGAGGTACGCGTGGATGCGCTGAAGGACGTCAAGCTGAAGGGCAAGGTCGAGCGTCTGTCCAAATTCGCCAAGGCCGGCACCGGCAGCAGCGAGTCCTCGAACACGACGGCCGCCCAGTTCGAGGTGACGATCTCCCTGGAGCCGAACGAGCGCCTGATTGCCGGGCTCAGCTTGACAGCGTCGATCCAAACGGATAAGAAAAGCGGCGCGCTGGTCGTGCCGACGCTGACGATTCAACGGGATAAAGACGACTACTACGTCATGGTCGAAGCCGCTGACGGCAGCTTGGAGAAACGCATCGTCAAAATCGGCCTGGAGACGCCGGAAAAGACGGAAGTGCTGAGCGGGCTGAACGAAGGCGAATCCGTCGTGCTTCAATAATTCCCCCCCAACCGTACCTTCGGGTACGGTTTTTCATTTTGGCAAGAAATCTGCCGAACGGAGCCGTATCGTCCAGTAAATTTGCGATGAAACCGTTTTTTTGAATTTTCACAGGATGGAACGTCGTTCCGATTTCTTGTATAATCTAACCCATTGACTATCGGCCCCGACTTTTCTGAGAGTGGAAAGTCACAACATCGTAGATCAGGAGGTACTGACATTGTTTTTGCAAAAATTGAATACGACTTGGTTTTCCAACCCGCGTGCGGACATTTTATCCGGGATGACGGTAGCCCTCGCCTTGATTCCCGAAGCCATCGCTTTTTCCATCATTGCCGGAGTGGACCCGATGGTCGGCCTGTACGCTTCGTTCTGCATGGCGGTCGTCATTTCTTTCACCGGAGGCCGCCCCGCTATGATTTCCGCTGCAACCGGAGCCATGGCTTTGCTGATGGTCACGCTTGTGAAGGAGCACGGCCTCGACTATTTGTTCGCTGCCACCGTATTGACCGGGATTATCCAATGGCTCATGGGTGCGATGAAGCTCGGACGCTTTATTACGTTCGTGCCGCATTCCGTCATGACGGGCTTCGTCAATGCGCTCGCCATCTTGATTTTTATGGCTCAGCTGACGCATTTTACGGGACAAGGCTGGGTCATGTACGGACTGGTCGCTTTGACGCTTGTGATTATCTACACGCTGCCGCGGCTGACCAAGGCTGTACCTTCCGCACTCGCCGCCATCCTCATCGTGTCCGTACTAACGATCGGGCTGCATCTGGATGTCAAAACGGTCGGCGATATGGGGCAGCTTACGAACGTCCCGCCGGCTTTTCATATCCCGCAAATTCCGCTTACGTTCGAGACACTGCTTATCCTGCTCCCTTATTCGCTGTCCTTGGCCATGGTTGGCATTCTGGAGTCGCTGCTGACAGCAACGATCGTGGACGAAATGACACATACCAAAAGCGATAAAAACCGGGAAGTCCGCGGCCAAGGCTTTGCGAACATCGTGACGGGCTTTTTCGGAGGCATGGCAGGCTGTGCGATGATCGGCCAATCCGTCATCAACGTCAAGTCCGGCGGGCGGACCCGACTTTCGACCTTGGTAGCCGGTGTCTTTCTTCTCTTCCTGATTCTTGTTCTCGGCAATGTCGTCAAGCAAATTCCGATGGCAGCTTTGGTCGGCGTCATGTTCATGGTCTCGCTCGGCACGTTCGACTGGAGTTCGCTGAAGCAGCTTCGTACGATCCCGAAAACGGATTCGTTCGTGATGATCGTTACGGTTATCATCGTCGTCGCTACGCATGATTTGTCCAAAGGCGTTTTTGCAGGCGTTCTTCTGAGCGCTGTCATCTTCGCTTGGAAAATGGCAACCTTGCGGACAGCCGCAACGCTTCTCCCGGACGGAAGCAAGCAGTATCAGGTGTCCGGACAAATGTTTTTCGGAACGGTCTCCCACTTTATCGAGCAATTCGACTATGCCGGGGACCCCGATTCCGTCACCGTGGATTTCAGTCAATCTCACCTTTGGGACCACTCGGCCGTGAACGCCGTAGCGAAGATGATTACCCGCTATGAAATGCTTGGCAAGAATGTGACTCTCATAGGGTTGAACGATGAAAGCAAACGGCTGGTCGACCGCATCGGCTTGTCCGTGCCCGGCGCCCATTGACGTTCTAGGCCCGCTTCGTGCGTCGGATGACGCGGAGCGGGTTTTCTGCTGGGCCCGAGCTTATGCGGCCTTAGCTCATCCGTCACCTACGCCGCAAGGTTGTCATTTCCATGCGGCCCCGTTATAATGGAAAAGAGCTTTTAGTACCAAGTCCTAAGAAATACCGCAAGTCACGAAGAGAGGATGACCCGCTAATGACCGATACATCTACACTGGCTTACCATGAATTCAAAACGATCGCGCTTGACCGCCGCAGCATCCGCAAATATACGGATCAACCGGTTGCCGTCGAAGATATTCGCGAAATCATCGATTGCGCCCGTTACGCCCCAAGCGATACGAACTCCCAAACGTGGGAATTCATTGCCGTGATGAATCGCGATAAGATTAAAGAAATCGAGCAGATTACTTGGGAACAGCTGCACCGCAGAGCTGCCGAAGCGGAGCAGCGCGGCTTGTCCAAGGAAGCCCGCCTGCTGACCAAGTCGTTCGGACCTTACGCTACGGCTTTCTCGGATGCGCCTGTGCTGATCGTATGTCTCGCGACGCCGTACAACTCCAAGTTCCGGGAGCGCATCTTCGATCCCGTTGAGCTGGTCGACGATGCGGTGTGGGCGGAAGAAGGCATCAAGAGCAGCTGCCTCGCCGCGCAAAATCTGATGCTGGCCGCGCATGCCCGCGGGCTTGGCACATGCCCGATGACCGGTCCGGTGCTGCTCGCCCAAGACCAGCTTCGCGAATACTTGGACATCCGGCCGGAATGCCAGATCAACATGGTCATTGCCCTCGGCTATCCTTCCGAGCGGCCGGCCCGCCTGCCGCGTAAGGAAATCGACGACATCCTGCGTATTGTCGATTAATGACGGAAACGCTAAAGAACGCCTCGGACCAACATCGGTATCAATCCGGGGCGTTCTTTATTGTTGAGTCGTCCATCATTTTCAGCAGCTTCTCGGTATTCTCGCCTTCCACCGGGGATGCAAAAAAAGCGGTTCCTGGAACGATTATTCCAAGAACCGCTTTGTGGCTTTTCATTTGGCATTAAAACTTAAGCAAACTATCTAACGATGAGATGAAAACCGCCGCAGCGGTAAGTTTTCTTGCGAAATCAAGAAGCGAATTCAAGAAGTTTCATCGTTTTGATTTCTAAAAGAAAGCTTATATCAAAACCCGTCAACCGATTGTCGACCGGGCATCGTAGTTAGTTTTGTCTTACAGTTTGTGAACGTTAGCCGCTTGCGGACCACGGTTGCCTTGAACGATTTCGAACTCAACCGATTGGCCTTCTTCCAAAGTTTTGAAGCCTTCGCCTTGGATTGCGGAGAAGTGTACGAATACGTCGTCGCCGCCTTCTACTTGAATGAACCCGTAGCCTTTTTCTGCGTTAAACCATTTTACTGTACCTTTCAATGAAAACAACCTCCTAGATGTATCGCCATCAAGGGCGAATGCTTCAAGTATATCACCCTTATCAGGATAAATCAACAAGACCAAAATTATACGCAGCCTTATTTTTTCACACGCAGCAGCTCTTTGGAACCGGGAATAAAAGGCAATTCGGAAAGCTCCAAAGACGCCTCGAACCCGGCCGTCCGCAGCTCTTCCAGAAGCCGGTCCAGCATCGGATACCGGTCCCATTGCAGCGTGATGACAGGATATACCCGCACCTCTCCGCCTGCACGGCATACCCTTAGCAGCTCACGCAGCACGCGGGTATGAAAGTCATAGTCGAATTGCTCATGATACAGAAATAAAAAGTGGCTGCACAGTACAAGTCCGAACGACTCGTCCTCATATGGAAGATGAGGCAGCATGGCCGCCGTATACTTGTTTCCTTGGGAAGAGTGCGCATAATCGTCGGCAAACCGCTTCATCGATGCCTCCCGCATCGCACGATGCCGCTCCGGGTCGCCGTAAAACGTCCAATCAAAGCTCTCCCTCAGCTTGGTCAGCTTCCCGGTCGACACTTCGATTTCCGTCATCCCATGGCGGTAAATTCCTTCTGCCGACAGCTCGTACATCGGATCGGCCGCTTTGGCCGCCAACCCGCGGGCAGCGGCTTCCGCTACAAACGACGAAGCTCCTGCGGCCACGTCCAAAATCGGACCCGCCTCCAGCAGTTCCGGCTTCAGCCTAAACATGCGTTCGTACTCGGCAAACGACCGGCAGGTCATTGCCACTCCAATCTGCTCATACCCTCTGCTCATCTTTCTCCGCTCTCCTCTGCTCATGTATTGAATAGTTTGGCCCCCACCCGCCCTTCGGCTTGGTGCTGGAGCTTATTGGCATTTTATCACGGTCTATGGTGGTTGGCAATCGCAGCATAGTTGCCCGCTTGGTTGAAGCCAAGATCAATTCATGCTAAGGTAAAGAGGTAGCGATGGATCTCACTCACTCGCCCGCAACCAATGGAATAGAAAGAGGTAACAGCCTTGAAAAATCAGGGGATTAAAAAACATACGATCTACAAAAAAGACAAATGGAACATGCTCACGGTCGAAGTCAACGGAAAGCAGTTGATTTTAAGAGAAATTTCCGACCAGTGGGGTGAGGATTGCCATACGTTTCTCAGCCGCCCGGAAATGATGCATTGGGTGAACGAACGCTTCTCGAAGGAACGGTTCCAAGGCACCGACGAAGAGCGCGAGAGTATTATGGAAGCTTTCCGTCAAGTTTAATACGAAATTGGACATATTTTGCTTGACGCCCGGCTTGTCCATTCGGTATAATGAGGGCAATTACATAAGGATGTCCTCCAAAGGGGAGTAGCTGTCACAGTAAAGTCGTCAGTTCGGGTTCTGGGAAGAGCCCCGGCTTTATTGGCAACGAAACGTTGTTAGCAAGACCTTTGCCATTGAGGTAGAGGTCTTTTTTGGTGGAAAATGACCTGTACCGATGTGGTAGAGGTCATTTTTGTGTAAATACTAACACCAACAACAACGTAAAAAGGAGTGGTAGGACATGGAATGGTTGTCCGTAGAATTTCTTCTCGCCCTGATGAACATTGTCTTGATCGACCTCGTGCTTGCCGGGGACAATGCCATCGTCATCGCACTCGCAGCGCGCAATTTGCCGAAAGAACAGCAAAAAGGCGCAGTTCTCTGGGGAACGGTCGGTGCCGTTATCATTCGTGTCATCGCCACACTCGCCGTCGTCTGGCTGCTGAAGCTGCCTGCCCTGCTGCTCATCGGCGGAGTCGTGCTGATCTGGATCGCCTACAAGCTGCTGGTGGACAAGAAAGACCATGCCATCGAAGCCAAACCGCAGCTCTGGCCCGCCATTCGTACGATTATAATCGCTGACGCGGCCATGGGCTTCGACAACGTCATGGCGGTGGCCGGCGCTTCCCACGGCAGCTCCCTTCTCGTTATACTCGGCCTCATTATCAGCGTGCCGATCATGGTATGGGGAAGCACCTTGTTTATCCGGCTGCTTGAAAGATTTCCTTGGATCATTTACATCGGTTCCGGCGTGCTGGCCTATACCGCGGGTTCGATGTTGACAGGAGACCCGCTTGTCAAGGAATGGTTTATCGCAAACCCGATCGTGAAGTGGGGCTTGGTTGCCATCGTCGTCGTGGGCGTCCTCCTGGCGGGCTACTGGAAAAAAATCTACGGCTCCTTGGTATCCATTAACGAGAGCGGCCACCTGACGATCCCGCCCGATCTGGAGCAGGGAGCGGACATCCAACCGAACGATAGCTTCGAAGCGAAGCGCGATGAAAAAGGACGTATGATCTTGGTGAAGTCGCGAGGCTGAGCGGGTTGCGTAAACTTGGATATGCCGGGGGCTGCGAGTCAGAAGTAACTGCCTCCGGCCGCTGTTGACAACGGGTTAAATGAACAGCCTCGCGGCTTATATGGTGAGGCAACGACAAAAAGCCGGCACATTCCACTAGTGCCGGCTTTGCTGCGTTAAAGCTCAAATTTTCGTATGCGGAACGGGGGTTTCGGCGGTGCGGACGTCGATCAGCGCGGGCTTGTTGCCGGTCAGCGCCTGAGTGAGAGATTGCTCGAATTCGGCGGGGCTCGACGCCCGATAACCCGAGCCGCCGCAGGCTTCGGCGATAGCTGCAAAATCGGGACTTTGAATCGCACTGCCAGTCAGGTTCATGCCCGCGACGTTCATTCGGTCCTGCTCCATCGCGTAAGCGCCGTTGTTGAGAACGACCAGCACGATCGGGAGCTGCAGCTCGGCGGCCGTTTGGAATTCCATCAGCGTCTGGACCACTCCCCCATCCCCTGCTACGGCGATCGCTTGACGGTCCGGATAGCAGAGCTTGGCGGCTATTGCCGCCGGCAAAGCAAAGCCAAGCGTCCGCCACCGGCCGGAAATCAGGATTTCCTGCCCCGCCTTGGCTTGAAAGATACGGTTGAACCATAGCGTATGATCGCCGGTATCGACGGCGACGATCGCTTGGTCCGATACGTGATCCGCAATCGTCTTTATGACGCGCTGCGGCGGCATCGGCGTGCCCTCAGCCCGTGCCTCGGCCTCGATCTGCCGTTTCCACCCCGTACATACGTCGCGAACCCGGGCGCGCCAAGCATTGCGATCTTTGGCCGAAAGATGCTCGGCAGCGGCGAGTTTGGGAACAATCTGCCCGAGGTCGCCGACGATACCCATATGCAGCGGGTGACCGAGCCCGATCGCTTCCCGGTTCCAATCGACTTGAACGATCCGCGCCTGCGTCGGCACGTAATCGTCCGGCCACCATGTTGCGCCCAGTATGACGATCAGATCGCTCTCGGCCAGCAGAACGCTGGACGCCTCACTGCCGGCCTGACCGAGGCCGCCCGCATAGCATTCGTGGTCATTCGGAAACAACGGCCGGGCGGGCAGCGTTGTGATGACGGCGGCAGACAGCTTCTCCGCGAGCTGAAGGACATGCTCCGCTGTCTGCTTCACGCCGCGGCCAATGAATAGGACCGGCCGCTCGGCTGAAGCAAGCAAGTCTGCCAATTCCGCAATTTCGTTGTCGGGAGCGGCCAGCGGCTGATGCAGATGGGCAGCGTACGGCTTTATCCCGCCTTTCACCTTCACCGGGTACAAGTCCTTGGGGATGGATAGGTGAGTCACCTGCCCTTGGAGCAAGCCGTGAACAAGCGCCTGCTCCATCAATTCGGGCAGCGCATCCGCGTGCGTGACCAGCTCGGATTTTCCCGCAACGGCGGCATTGAGCTTTTGCTGGTCTACATACTGCTTGGCCCGGGTGCCGATCTTCGCCGTTTCGACCTGCCCCGTCAGCGCCAGTACCGGCGCCCGATCCATAGCCGCATCGGCAAGGCCGTTCAACATATTCGTTACGCCCGGACCGCTTGTCGCCAGGCATACCGCCGTCCTTCCCGTCAGCTTGGCTTCGGCGGAAGCCATCAGCGCGGCGCCGCTCTCATGCCGGCAGGCCACGTACCGGATCGCGTTCTGTTTTCCGAGCTCATCCAATAAACTTAAATTGGCGTCGCCGATCACGCCGTAGATCCGCTCAACCTTCCAAGTCTTCAACTGCTCCAGGACGAACTGCGATACGGATAAGTCTGCCGTGGGCTTGTTCTTGTCGGCAAGCACCGGGGGCGCGGCAGCATCCACAAGGGTAGTGGGACTCATGCAAAATCACTCCTTTCGTTTTCCGGTATAGCGTTCCCTTTGGAACGTTTCCCATTGCAAATTTTTTCATAAGGAGTTAAAGGAAAACCGCCCAAATTGGCGAACATAGACAGTAAGAGGTGATAAGCTTTGAGCAATGGCGCATCGATCTTGACGTTCATGATTATTTCGTTCTCGCTCGCGCTGATCTTAATCATGAAGAAAGATACCCTCCCGGCAAACGTGAAACGGCCGCTGGCCATTTTGGCGCTGGTGATGGTATCGTTTTCGTTCGTGCTGATGATCTTTAGTTTTTTTTCCGGCGCGAAGTAAGCGAATAGACTTCTTTCCTTGAATTCCCTATACTTATATTTAACCCGCGTTCCGGCCATACTAACTAGAGCTTTCCAACGGACCCATAAACAGCTTGGAGCGTGAGCGGGTAATGCGATTGTTGCCGTTGCTGCTGTCCGGCGCGCTGCTCTCCGGTGTTCTGATCGGATCGGCGGCGGCCGCGAATCATGCGGCTAAACCATTTCATTTGACAAGGAGGGCTCCCATGAATCAAGTACCGAAGCGGAGCGACGTTCCTGCGGAACACCGTTGGAACCTGGAAGACCTTTTTCCGAACCAGCAGGCATGGGATCAAGAGCATCAAGAAGCGAAAAACGCGCTGAAGGAAATTGGCCGCTTTCACGGCAAGCTGAACGACCCGGCGGCCATCAAGCAGTGCTTTGAGCTGGAGGATAAAATCTCCCTATATACCGAGCGTCTGTACGTCTACGCCAACATGAAGCATCACGAGGACATGGCGGACCCTACATATCAGGCCTTATCCGATAAATCGAAAAGATTAAGCGTCGAAGCCGGTGAAGCGACCTCGTTCATTTCTCCGGAAATTTTGAGCTTGTCGGACGACCAGCTGCAGAAGCTGGTGAACGATCCCCAGCTCGCCTTCTACAAAAGGACGCTCGAAGAGCTGATCCGCGAGAAGCAGCACGTGCTCAGCAAAGCGGAGGAGGCGCTGCTGGCCCAGGTCGGTAATCTGTCGCAAGCGCCGAGTACGATTTACGGCATGATCAACAACGCCGATATCAAGTTCCCGAAGGTGAAAAACGAAAAAGGCGAAGAAGTCGAGCTCACGCACGGCCGGTACATCCAATTTCTCGAAAGCCGCAACCGCGACGTCCGCAAGCAAGCTTTCGAAGCGATGTACGCCACCTATGCCAAGCAAAAGAACACGATCGCCTCGACGCTTGCCGCCAATGTGACGAAAAATATTTTTTACTCCAAGATTCGCAAGTACCCTTCCACCCTGGAAATGTCGCTGTTCGGTGACAACATCAAGAAGGAAGTGTACACGAACCTGATCGACACGATTCACGAGTCGCTGCCGCTCATGCACCGCTACATGGAGCTGCGCCGCAAGCTGATGAAGGTCGACAAGCTGCACATGTACGACCTGTTCGCTCCTTTGGTCGAAGAATACGACCTGGAGATCACGTACGAGGAAGCGAAGAAAACGGTCAAGGAAAGCTTGAAACCGCTCGGCGAAGAGTATTTGAAAACCCTGCAGGAGGGCTTCGAAGGCGGCTGGATCGACATTTACGAGAACGAGGGCAAGCGCAACGGCGCCTACAGCTGGGGCGCATTCGGCACCCATCCGTACGTGCTTCTGAATCACAAGGACAACCTGAACAGCATGTTCACGTTGACGCATGAGATGGGCCACGCGCTCCACTCCTACTTGTCGGACGCGAATCAGCCTTATCGCTACGCGCAATACACGATTTTCCTCGCGGAAGTCGCATCCACGCTGAACGAAGCGTTGCTGATGGATTACCTGCTGAAGAAGTCGACGGACAAGAAAGAAAAAATGTACCTGCTCACCTACTACATGGACCAGTTCCGGACGACGGTATTCCGGCAAACCATGTTTGCCGAGTTCGAGAAGATCATTCACGAAAAAGCGGAGCAAGGCGAAACGCTTACCCCGCAGCTGTTGAGCCAAATCTACTACGATCTGAACGTACAGTATTACGGCAAGGATATGGCGGTAGATCAGGACATCGAGATGGAATGGGCGCGCATTCCCCATTTCTACAACAGCTTTTACGTGTACAAATACGCCACCGGCTTCTCGGCTGCCACCAGCTTCGCGAAGCAGATTTTGGACGAGGGCCAGCCGGCCGTCGACCGCTATCTCGGCTTCTTGAAAAGCGGGAGCAGCGACTACTCCATCAATATCTTGAAGAAGGCAGGCGTGGATATGTCGACGCCGGAACCGATCAAACAGGCGATGAGCGTATTCAAAGAGCTTCTGGAGCAAATGGAAGCACTGGCGAAGTAAGCCGCCGACGCAGGCTGAGTCCGGTATTGCCCGGCTCGGCCTTTTTGCCCTTCATGCAGCAGTCAAAAGGAGACGATTTCGATGAGAGCCCAATGGATGTTGATCAGCACGTTGCTTTTTGCACTTATTACCGCGGTATTCGCCGTTATTAACGTAGAGCCCGTCCGCGTGAACTTTTTATTCACCCAAGCCGACATTCCGCTTATTCTGGTCATTCTGGGATCTACCCTGCTCGGCGGCTTGATTGCCTTTCTGATCGGCTTGTTCCGCCAGCTCAAGCTGCAGCGTACGATCAAGCAGCTTGAGAAACGGCTGAACGAGACGTCCTCCGAGCAAGCTCTGACCGTTACCGAAGACGCGGGAAGCCGGGCGTTTCTTTCCGCAGATACGGACTTGGAACATGCGGAACACGGAAATAGCTCAAACAAATAAACGGTTTTTGCCGATCGTTTTTATAAATAGTCAAGAAATAGTAAAATTTATATTAAATCTGCCATAACCATTCCATCCTCATTGATCAAAAACTCCACTTTCATTAATATAGTAAGTGCGAGTTTATGGAACGATTTTCCTAGTTACTAGGACGTAATCCATGCAGGAAGGATGCCGGCAGCATGGTTGATCAATGGACGAATGCAGAGCAAACCCAATTATATTTCAGCGCGTTTAGGCTATCCGCGAACGGTATGGCTTTCTTCTCGGAAGAAGGCCTATTTCTTCGCGTCAATCCTGCATTCGGCAAGCAAATCGGCTATCCCGAAGAGGCGTTGAACGGCATGCCTTGGGAACCTGTTATTCATCCCGACGATAGAAAGCAGATTCATAGCATAATGAAGGATTTGGCCAACGGAATGACCGTATCTCATCCGTTCGAAGCAAGGCTTATCCGCAGCGATGGCATGCCGATCCGGTGCTCCGTCACGGCACCCGTCGTCCCCCCGCCAACCGGACAGCCGGCTGCTCTGTTTGTGCAAATTCTGGAGAGCGATGCAGGGAGCGATTCTCTTTACCGGACTCTCATTGAGCAAAGCACGGACGTTGTGTCGATGCACGATTTGTCGGGCCGTATTTTGTACATCTCCCCTTCTTGCCGCGCTCTGCTGGGGTACGAGCCCGTGGAATTGATCGGGAAAAACGTCTACGATTTGTTTCATCCCGAGGATTTGACGAAAATCCCCGGAATTACGGCCCCGATGGAGACGGCGCCGGAGCTGCCTTTGATCTCGTACCGGATTCGCACGAAAAACGGCGGCTACGTCTGGTTTGAAACAAGCGGACGGATTACCGGGAACGAACACGACTCGGAAAACGGACAAACGGTAATCTGCATCTCACGAGACATCTCTTCGCGCAAGCAAACGGAACAGCAGCTGATGAAAACCAACGAGCTGCTGCAAAAAATTTCTTCGATCGACGCGCTGACCGGGCTCGCCAACCGGCGGTTTTTCGATGAGCGGTTTGCCAAGGAATGGCGGCATGCCATGCGCTTCTCCACGCCGCTTTCCGTTATTCTGCTCGATATCGACTATTTCAAGCGCTATAACGACACCTACGGACATCATGACGGTGATGCCTGCCTCCAATATGTAGCCGAAGCAATGCGCCACGCAGCCAAGCGCCCGGGCGACATGATTGCAAGATACGGCGGAGAGGAATTCGTCATCGTACTGCCGGTTACGGACGGCCGGGGCGCGCTTTACGTGGCCGAGCGAATGCGCTCGGAGGTGGAACGGCTGCGCATCCCTCATCGCGGCTCCGCCGTCTCTTCCTTCGTCACCGCGAGTCTGGGAGTTGCGACGATGATTCCCGTACGCAACGTCTCGCTGCGGGAGCTGATTATCCGCGCGGACAAGGCGCTCTATCGGGCCAAGCAGGAAGGGCGGAACCGGGCTATAGCTTATGGCGACGAATAAATCGGCACATACCGCTCTTTTTCTTTTTGGAAAAGAGCGGTTTTTGATGAAACAATTTCTTCGGGGGGCACGTCAGTAGGGGTGAACAAGAAGATGTTCCAAAAAGGGTACAAAGAGGGTACGAAACATCAAAGGAGGAAAAGCAAGTGCAGAAAAGAACACTCTTTGCAGGCATGTTGGCATTGACGCTCCTTACTTCCGTCTCCCCGGCGCCGTTATCGGTCGCGGCGGACACGGGGCAAGCCATCGCGCTGACGCTAAACGGGCAGCCCGTCAGCTTGTCCGTACAGCCCCGATTGATCGGAAACACGCTGATGGTGCCGCTTCGCGAGCTGTCGGATGCGCTCGGAGTAAAGGTACAATGGGACGAAGCCGAACGCTCGGCCACGGCAAGCAAAGCGGATCGCTCGATCAAGCTTCGGCTGGACAGCAAGGAAGCTTTCCGCGGAAGCGAAGCCGTCACGTTGGACGAAGCGCCCGCGCTCGATAATGGAAATATTTTGGTACCGCTGCGCTTTTTCAGCGAATCGTTCGATTTTAACGTTTATTGGGACGGTCCGAACAAGCGCGTAACGATTGCCGATGCGGACAAAAGCTTGCCGACCGTCGGTTCGCAGGAACGGATGGAAGCGCTGCTTAAGGAATCCGCCGCCGTTCACGGCAGCGGACGTGGCATGATCTTACTGGGCGATAATGCGGTAGCGGTCACCGAGAAATCGTCCGCTGCCGCACCGCAAGCCGCCGGCAGTGCCGCCAAGCAGGCTTCCGACGCAGCGGCTCCCGCCTACTCCGGCACAAACGTGCAGGTGCAGGGCGTCGATGAAGCGGACGTCATCAAGTCGGACGGCACCTACATCTATCAAGTGAATCGCGACCGCGTTCTCGTGACGAAAGCCTATCCGGCCGAAAGCATGAGCGTCGTCAGCACTGTCTACTGGGCGGACCCGAATTTCTATCCGCAGGAGCTGTACGTCGATAACAACTATCTCGTCGTTGTAGGCAACACGTCCTATCCGACGTACGAGAAGCCGGGACCGGTTCCTTATGACGCCAGCCCGGCGGTTTCTGTAGAGCCGAGCATCGGAGAGGCCAAGAAGATGGTCGTATGGCCCGGACGTCCGACCCGCTCGACGACGAAGACGATCGTTTACGAGCTTGGCGACCGGACCCAGCTGAAGCAAGTCCGCGAGGCAGAGCTGGAAGGGCATTACGTCTCTTCGCGCAAAATCGGCGATTCGCTATACGTCATAACGAACAAATCGATGAACTATTTCTGGATCATGCGCCAAGAGGCGGACTCCGCCGCGAAGCAGGCGAACGAATCGCTGCCGGCCTACCGCGACTCCGCTGCCGGAGACCAATTTATTACAATCGGCTACGAAGATATCCGGTACTTCCCGAAAGCCGTCGAGCCGAACTACTTGCTGATCGGCGGCCTCAAGCTCAGCAAGCCCGATCAAAAAATGCAGGTGACGAGCTACCTCGGCTCCGGTCAAAACGTCTACGCTTCTCCCGACAACCTGTATGTCACCGTGAGCGAGTATGAGCCGGTGAAAGAAAATGAGCAGACGGTGCAGGCGGACGGCAAGAGCACCTTCATCCCCGCGCCGCTTAACATGACGAGCGCTATTTACAAATTCGGCATGGATAATGGAACGGTCCGGTATGTCGGACGCGGCAAGGTGCCGGGACATGCGCTGAACCAATTTTCGATGGATGAGCACAACGGCTATTTCCGCATCGCCACCACCAGCGGCGACATGTGGCGGAACGACGAGCATACGTCGAAAAATAACGTGTATGTGCTGAACGAATCGCTAAGCGTCGTCGGCAAGCTGGAAGGACTGGCGCCGGGCGAGCGCATCTATTCCGTACGCTATGCCGGGAACCGCGCCTATATGGTGACGTTCAAAAATACCGATCCGCTGTTTGTCCTGGATCTGAGCAACCCTCAAGCGCCGGCCATGCTCGGCAAGCTGAAAATTCCGGGCTACAGCGACTACCTGCATCCGTACGACGAGAACCATCTGATCGGCTTCGGCAAAGAAGCTGTGGAGGTGGCTAACAAGAAAGGCGACGGCTCGGATACGGTCGCTTTCTATCAAGGCATGAAGCTTGCCCTGTTCGATGTATCCGATGTGGCGAATCCGAAGGAGCTGTTCAAGGAAACGATCGGCGACCGGGGGACCGAATCGCCGCTGCTGCACAATCATAAAGCGCTGCTGTTTTCCAAGGAGAAGTCGCTGCTGGCCTTCCCGGTCACTGTTGCGGAATTGAAAGACAAGACCGGTGCCAACACACAGGAAAACGCATCGAAATACGGGGATTTCACCTTCCAAGGCGCTTACGTTTACGGGCTGGACCTGCAAAAAGGCTTCCAGCTTCGCGGCAAGATTACGCACTTGACGGGAGACGATATGAACAAAGCGGGCCAGCACTGGTACGGCAGCGAACGCAATATCGAGCGCCTGCTGTATATCGGCGATACGCTGTATTCGTCCTCGCCCGACATGCTGAAAGCGAACGATTTGAACACACTGCGCGAAGTCGGCTCGCTGCAGCTTCCGGCCTGGAAGCCGCGCAATCCGTAACGGTTGGCTTTTTGTCCTCCATGGGGTACAATGTCCGAAGTGACATTTATCCGCTTGGAGGACTGCTTAAGCCATGGTAGCTACCGTTATCGTTATCAGCATTATCGTCGCTTTGCTTATCTCGGGCATCACCATGTATGTAACGAAGCTCGCTTATTCCCGCAAGGAAGAGGATTAAACCGCTGTTACAGCCACAGCGAGAGTACGAGAGTCACGGCGCCGCCAAACGCCGAGCTTAAAGCGTTAACCGTGTCGTTGGTCATGAACGCCAACCCCCGGATTCGAACCGCCGCTGCCTCGCAGTGGCGGTTTTTTTCGATTTCTTTCCCGCAAACGCGGCAGCGGTACATGACCTGAACCACCGCCCCGAGCCACGAGTCGGCCAGCGACCCGGCGAGGCCCCCAACCAGCCCAAGGACGCACAGGCCGGCCGCCGACCGGACGGAAGCTTCCCAAGCGGAGACGTCCCCTGCCTGCTCCGGCTGCAGCGCCGCCAGCGCCCATGCGACGGCTCCGATAAACAAGCCGCCGGCCGCGGATGCGGCAAGTCCGAGCGCCGATACGCCGCCGGAAGTGCCCGAAGGCACCGGACGGCCGCTGACGATGGAGCGCGGAGCCGTCCGGCTGAGGCCGCCGATCTCCGTTGCCCACGTGTCCGCAGTCACCGTCGCCATCACGCCGATGTAGACCGCCCACCAAGCCGGATGCGGTACGAATGCGGCTCCCAGACAAAGAACGAGCCCCAGGCCGCCGTTGGCAAGCACCTGGCCGGCATCCCTCCGACCGGATTTGGCGTAGCCGCTCTCGGCGGCTGCCTTCTTCTTGCTCTTGTACTTCGACAACAACGAAGACGAGATAAAAAAAGCAATCAGCGTCCCGAACCAAGCCAAGCTTCCTGCCGCATACATCAGCGTTCCGAGCAGGACCGCCGCGGCGAACCCCGATCCGGACAGCGAACGTTTCCTGTACGCCGCTCCGGCAATCAGAACGCTTCCTGCCAATCCGATGATCCAATGCTGCAACTCATCCGAGCCCCCTTCCAACCCCATGAATAGGATCGCAAAAAATTACGTTTTTCGACAGTCCTATGTTTACAGACCTATTGCCATTATAATATGATTTGACTTGAGATGGAAAAAAGGTACCGGGGAGAGAGAAGCGTTGTACGAGGCGCACGATAAAGAAGAGAGACAGGCCAAAGAAGACCTCGAACCGCAGGAAATGCTCCGGGTGATCTTCGATTATGCCGCCAAAATCTGCAACGAGCGCAAGCTGGACCGCCTGCTGATGCTGATGGCGGACATGGGACGGGAGATGGTTGTCTCCGACCGCTGTACGGTCTGGCTGCTGGATCGCGACAAGGACGAGCTGTATTCCACCGTCGCCCATGAGGTGCCCCCGCTTCGGATATCCGTCCATTCAGGCCTGGTCGGTCTGGCCGTCCGGGAGGGCCGTCCGATCTTTGTTGACGACGCTTATGCGAACGAAGAGTTTGCGGAGGTGCTGAGAAGCGGCGCCATCATCATGGACGGCATAACCGGCTATCGCACGAAAGCGCTGATGGTCGTCCCGTTCCGCAACAACGAAGGCGAAATCACGGGAGCTTTCCAAGCGATGAACAAGCTCACGAAAAGCGGGCAATTTTCGCAGAAAGATTTGGAATATTTGACGCTGGCCGCTTCGTATGCGGGAAAATCGCTGGAATCGGCCCTGTTGTCTCACGAAATCGAGGAAACGCAGAAGGAAATTATTTTTACAATGGGCGAAATCGGCGAGAACCGCTCCAAGGAGACGGGCAATCACGTCAAGCGTGTCGCCGAATATTCGTACCTCCTTGCACTCGGCCTCGGAATGAGCGAAGAGGAAGCCGAGCTGCTGAAGAACGCCTCCCCTATGCATGACATCGGTAAAGTCGCCATCCCCGACGCCATCCTCAAGAAGCCCGGGAAGCTGACGGCCGAAGAATTCGACGTCATGAAATCGCATACGACGATCGGCTACAGCCTGCTGAAAAATTCAAAGCGCCGCATCCTGAAAGCGGCTGCAATCGTCGCTCTCGAGCATCATGAGAAATGGGACGGTAGCGGCTATCCTCGCGGTCTTCGCGGGGAACAAATCCACATTTACGGACGCATTACAGCGATTGCCGACGTATTCGACGCGCTCGGCAGCGAACGTATCTACAAGAAGGCTTGGGAGCTGGATCCGATTTTGAAGCTGCTTGAGGAGGAGCGCGGCGCTCATTTCGACCCGCAGATCGTCGATGTGTTCATGGAACAGCTGCCCAAGCTTTTGGAAGTCCGAAAACGTTATTCCGACGTGGCCCTGTCCAGCCCGGCCTCCGAGGCGTGATCGTCCGGAAGCCGGCTGCGGCAGATCGCTTTCCGAGCCGGGACCCGCTACTTCCCGATCCTTGCTGTAAAAGCACCAAAAGCCTGCTCTCCCCAGAACAGCTCGAAGCGGTCCCCGTCGTTCACCGCCCCAACGCCCGCAGGCGTGCCAGTGTAAATGATATCCCCTTCGCCCAAGCCATAATGTGCGGCGATATAATCCACGATCACCTGCAGGTCAAAAATCATGTCGTTCAGGTTCCCCCGCTGTACTTCCAGACCGTTCCGGTTCAAGGAATACTCTATCTGTTTGACTTGCTCGAACCCGGGAAACGGACGGAATCCGGTCAGCGCCGCCGAGCCTTTAAACCCTTTGGCCGGGAGCCAGGGGTGGCCTTTCTTTTTCAACGCCGATTGCACGTCCCGCAGGGTAAAATCGATTCCTAGCGCCAGTTGGTCCACCAGCTCGTCCACGGTGACGCCCTCTTTATACGCTTGTCCGATGCGGAGCACCAGCTCGGCTTCGTAGTGCACCTCGCCCCGCCCGCCGGGCAGCTCGATTTCGCCGCCGTCAATCGCCGCCAGCGCATGTGTCGGCTTCGTAAAAATCATCGGCTCCTCCGGAATATCGTTGCCAAGCTCCACCGCATGCAGTCCGTAATTGCGTCCTACGCAATAAATGTTGCGAATCGATTCGTTCATATTCGGATCGTTCCTTTTCCGTTAAAATAAGAGTCCGCCTTCATTATAAGCCCGGCTTGGGGGAATCTCAACGCTTACGGAACGCAAAAAACGCCCGCCTCCCCCGATGACAACTCGTCGGAAACGAAGCGGACGTTTATTTGAAATATTTGGATTCCACTTTTTTGCCAAACAGCCACATGATGACGAACACAGCGACGATCAGCGCAATTTTCCATGGCTGCCGCAGCAGATTGGCCAGATCGTGGCCCGCAAACGACACCAGAAATATCATGACCCCTTTGCCAAGGATGGTCGCAACGATAAACGTATGCAGCGGCACCTTGGACAGCCCTGCCACAATATTCACCAAAGAAGAAGGCGTAAAGGGAAAGCAGGCGAGTAAAAAAATCGGGGTGAAGCCATGCGTTTCGAGCCAGTGAATGAATTTCCGGGATGCAGGGTACTTGCGCTCGATCCAGCCGCGAAACCGCGCGCCGAATTTACGGAAAATCAAGAATACGCAGAGCGCCCCCGCGACGACGCCGATCCATGACAGCAGGAAGCCTTCGCCAAGTCCATATGCATTCACGTTCGCAATCAGAATCGCCACTAACGGCAGAGCAGGAATGAAAGCTTCGATCATCGGACCGATAATACCGGGCAGCGGTCCTAACGCCTCATACTGCTTCAGCCAATGCTCAATGTCCTGCCAGCTTAAACGGGAGATGGTTTCCTTCCAGCTCATACGTGTCGTTTCACCTCTATACTTCCACTATACTCCCCTGTGAAACCAATCGCAACTTGCCTGGCCGATCACGCTCGGCGGAAGGCTCCGGAATCATCCGTGCATCGTTACCGTGCGGTGGCAAATCGCCTCCACGTCCTGAAGATCATGACTGACTAACAGACATGTCATCTCCGCCCTGCGCAAAATATCCCGGAGCTCGCTGCGAATTGTCGCTTTGAGGCTGGCATCGAGATTGCTGAACGGTTCGTCCATCAGCAGAACTGACGGTCTCGGGGCCAGCGCCCGAGCCAAAGCGGCGCGCTGCTGCTGTCCTCCGCTCAGTTCATGCGGATAACGCTTCGCAAGCTCCGAGAGCTGCACCAGCTCCAGCATCTCCCGCAGCCGCGCCGAACGTTCCGCTTTGCCAAGCCGATGCAGGCCAAACGCGATATTGTCGGCCGTATTCAGATGAGGAAACAAGGCGTAGTCTTGAAATACCATACCGACGCCCCGGGTTTCGGGAGGCACGAACGTCGTCTCATCGACGACCGTACGTCCCGAGATCACGATAGAGCCTCCGACTGGGGCCTCCAAACCGGCTACAAGACGCAGCAACGTGCTTTTTCCGCTTCCGCTAGGCCCCAATATTCCTACAATCTCCCCTTTTTCTATTGAAAAGGACAACCGATCGATGACCGGTTTCTGCTTGGACGAATAGGCGAATGACAGTTCGCGGATTTCGACAATGTTCATGATTCCAACTTCTTCCCTAGATGATGAAAGATCAGGACCGAGATCATACTGACGCCGATGATGAAAAGCGATGGCACGGCCGCCTCGTAGATCCGTTCGTCGCTGGCGTATTGATACGTCTTGGTGGCCAACGTTTCAAAATTAAAAGGACGGAGAAGCAGCGCAAGAGGCAGCTCTTTCACGATCTCCACAAAGGTTAAGATAAGCCCGCTGAGCAAAGCCCCTTTGATCAGCGGGAGTTCCACTCGAAGAAACGTATGGGTCATTCCCAACCCGAGCAGCCGGGACGCTTCCGTATATTTCGTCCCGATCTTCTCATATCCCGATTCCGTCGCATTATATCCGGTGGCCATAAAACGGACGACATAGGCGGCCACCAGCATGACGACCGACATGCTGAGGACAAGCGGCGTTTCTCCGAGGCTCATGCGCACATACAGCGGCGCCAGCAGGTGATCTAATCCGATGAACAAGGCAAGCACGCCGATTGCGATAATGGCTCCGGGAACGGAATAGCCGGCCGTGACCAGCCGGGCAAGCACATAGGTAAACGTATTGGCCTGCAAGCGGCAGGTATTCGCTGTGATCACGGACATCACCATAATCATGGCGGTGGCCAAGAGAGCGACTTGCACCGTATTGCCCGTCAGCTCGTAAAAAGCAGGAGTCAGGACATCGCGGTAGCTCCAGGTCGCCCACACAACAAGCTGCAGAAACGGGATCAGAAAGGAACAGCAAAAGATAAAGCCGCACAACATGCTAGCGCCCGCTGCGCGCATCCCGCGAAGCTTTATGACCGACAGCGGCCTGGACTTGCTTGTGGTAGCGGCGTAACGCCGCCGCCCGCGAAGCAGCCGCTCGAAGACGAACAGCCCGATGACCCCGGCCATAAGCCAGGCCGCCAGCCGGATCGCGGAATCGACATCGTACATGCCGAACCAAGTCTGAAAAATCGCCACCGATATCGTTTGAATGCCGAAGTAGCTTGCCACCCCGTAATCGCTGAGCACTTCAAAAATGACCAGGATGACGCCGCCAACGATCGCCGGGCGGGCAATCGGGAGCACGATGCGGAAGAAGATGGCGGTCGAGCTTCGGCCCAGCAGCCTCGCATTCTCGATATACGAACCGCTCTGTCTTTCCAAAAACGATCTCGTAATCATATAAACATAAGGAAACAGAAAAAGCGCGAAGACAATGACCGCGCCTCGCATGGACAGAATTCCGAACCACTTCGGATCCGGCGTCCACCCGAACGCACTGCGCAGCGTCGTCTGAATAAATCCGGTGTAGCTTGTCATCGTGCCGTAAGTGTAGGCGGCAATATAGGGCGGGACAGCCAGCGGCAGCACGAGCGCCCAGCGGTAAAACCGCTTGAGCGGAAAATCGTAAGCGGCGACAAGCCAAGCCAGCAATACCCCGATAAGCAGCGTAAAGAAGCTTGAAAACAGCACAAGCCAAACGGACTGGAGCACATAATCCCGCAGCATAAACTGCTTGATGTGCGTCCAGTTTTCATTTGGCGGATGAAACAAGGAAATTAAGATCGTAAGCAACGGCAGCAATATTGCAGCCGCCCCGAGCAGGCTGGCGTAAAGCCAGCCGTTCGCATACTGTCGGATGCCCCTGAGCGCTGTAGTCAAACGCATTCTTATTTCCAGCCTACTTTATTTGAGATCTCGATCGCTTTTTTGTTATGCTCCCCGAGCTTTGCGAAGTCCAACTGCTGTGTTTTGAACTCGCCCCACGATTTCAGCAGTTCGGGTTTCTCGGCTTTGGGATTAACCGGAAACTCATAATTTTCCTTGGACATAAGCGCCTGCGCTTCCTCGCCCGTTAAATACTCGATAAGCTTCACGGCGTTGTCTTTGTTCTTGCTGTGCTTGACCAGCCCGGCCCCGCTGATGTTGATATGTGTTCCGGTCGTTTGTTGATTCGGGAAGAACACTCCGAGCTTCTGCGCGACTTTCACTTCCTCCGGATCCTTGGAGTTCAGCAATTGCCCGAAATAATAAGTATTCATGATGGCAACATCACCAGCGCCTGCTACGATTGCTTTCGCTTGATCGCGGTCGCCGCCTTCCGGTGCGCGTCCGAGGTTGGAGACGATGCCCTTTGCCCACTCTTCCGCTTTAGCCTCGCCATTCAGCTCGATCAGGGAAGCGAGGAGCGATTGATTGTACAAACTGGTGGAAGAACGGACCAGAACCTTGCCTTTCCATTTATCCGTGGCTATGTCTTCATAGGTTGATAGCTGATCCGGCTTGATACGGTCTTTGGCATATACAAGTACGCGTGCGCGGGTGGATAAGCCAATCCACTGGTTATCTTTATCCCGAAGCTGCTTCGGTACGTTCTTGTCGATTGCCTCGGACTGAGCGGGCTGCAGAACTCCCTCTACCTTGGCATTGTTGAGTACGCCACCGTCCACCGTGATGAACAGGTCCGCCGAAGTACTTTGTCCTTCGCGCTTCAGCCGTTCGATCAATTCTTCGGCTTTGGCCTTGACAACGTTTACTTTAATGCCCGTCTTCTCCGTAAATTTGGCGTACAAAACATCGTCTACTTCATAGTGCCTCGCCGTATAAATGTTAACGGCCTGCTCTTTCTTTGTTTCCGGAGCTCCCGTCTTCGCATCCTGCGGCTTGCCCTGCTCCGCGTTTTGCGGCGTCGTTCCGCAGCCTGCCATAAGTCCCAAGCTCAGAACGGCCGCCATAACGGAAGTTAAAACCTTACGCTGTTTCATCATCGTGTCCCCTTTTTTTGTCTAATTGGTAATGAGAATCATTATCATATTGCTTCGATTCGGATTTTAGCATTCGCCCGAACCAACTGTCAATCGGTATTATATGGTAACCAGGGAGGAAAAATATGGTTTTAAGTCATTTTTTTTACCCGCGGTTAATTTCATAACAAAAAGGCTGCCCTGTGGGACAGCCGTTCTTTAAGCCTTACTAAATTATGGACCCGATGATTTTGTATCGCCGGATGTTTTCCGGTCTTCCTCCGTCTTGCGGGTTTCGCCGGAGGACTTCGAAGATTCGTTCGTCTTTTTGGAATCGGTCTGTTTTTTGGCATCGGTCTGTTTCTTGGGATCTTCAGAGGTTTTCTTGGAATCCTCCGAAGATTTGCGCGTCCCCCCGGAAGATTTTGTCCCGTCCTCAGCCGGTTTCTTACTCTCCGCGCCTTTGCCGGATTCCCCTGTCTTCCCAGTCCCCTGTGTCTTGCCGGTCCCCTGCGTCTTCCCGGATTCACCTGACTTGCCGGATTCCTTCGCCTTATCCGCATCCTGCTTCTTGCCCGTTTCCGTTGTCTTCCCGGTCTCGGACTTCTTGCCCTGCTCGGCCTTCTTCGGATCGGCTGCTTTGCCGGAATCGGCAGGCTTTTTCGTCCCGTCCGCAGGCGGTTTAACGGCCGTTTTGGACGTACCGTCGACGATGCCCGTCTCCTTCTTCACAGGCGGCTTCTCTTCCGGTTCGGACGGAATCGTGCGGGTCTCCCCAAGCGTAATCCGCCCTTCCTTGTCGATCTGCGCATTGACGGACAAGCTCGTCAGCTTCTCGAACAGCTGGTCCCGGGCCTCGTCGACCATCGGGACCGGCTGGGCCCACTTGGTCAGAATCGGCACCATGCTTAGATCGCAGCTTCGCTCCTTGGTGCAGGATGCTTCCAAAATCATGCTTTCCCAAGTATTCGGATTGTCATTGGTCGTAAATATAAAATTGCCCATGCTGTAGGCGATCCATTTGCCCTTGTACTGCTCGAAGCCTTGGACAACATGCGGGTGGCTGGCGACGATGAGATCCGCTCCCTGATCGATATACTGCCTTGCCAGATCAGTCTGCGACTTGACCGGGTACGCCTTGCGCTCTTCTCCCCAATGGGCGATGACGACGACCAGATCCGCCTCGGCTCTCGCTTTGGCGATGGCTTCAAACGCAAGCTTCGTGCTGTAGGTTTCCGCCATCCCCGGCTTCGATTTGCCGGCGTACCAGCTCGTATCAGGTATGACCCGGCTGAAGCCGAGGAAGGCGATCTTCATGCCTTTTTGCTCCATAATCACATAGTCATACGCTTCGTCCGAATTCCGGCCCGCACCGACGTGCTTGATGTCCTGGGCATCAAGATAATCCAGCGTATCGAGCAGCCCTTCGACGCCATAGTCCATGCTGTGGTTGTTGGCCAGATTGACCAGATCGACACCCGCACGCTTCAATTCCGGCAGCGACTCCGGCGACGAACGGTACACGTATTCTTTCTCCTGGGCCGCGCCTCTTGTCGTGATCGGCGTTTCCAGATTCGCCACCGTAATATCCGCCTTCTCCAAGTACGGCTTGACATGCTTGTACGGATAATCGTAGCCGTTCTTTTGGAGCAGGTCATCCACCTTGCTGCCGAACATGACATCGCCCACGAACGTGAGCTTGACGCTCGCGGATTGCTCCTGAGGAGCCGTCCCCGCACCGCTCTCCGCTGCCGGCGGCTTCTCTGGAGTGACGCCCGGAGTCGTCGTCGCGGGCGGCTTGGACATCGCTTCGATCTTCGGAGGCAAATCCAGCCCGCCCCCTTTGTCCCCTTCCTGCGGAGGGTCCAGCTTTTGAATCAAATATGCGAAGGCGCCAACCGTGATGAGGCTTAACAAGCCAATTTTTATCCAGAGCGTTCTTTTCTGCTTTTGCTCCTTCTCCTGTTCATGCTTTTCCTTACGCGATTGCTCCGTATCAACCGGTTCCTTCTGAATCGTAACCTACCCCTATCCTATCCCGCTGCGAATCAGCGCATATGTTCTCTTTTCTTTCCCATTATAGCAAATCACCCGCCCGTGGTCATGGGGCACAAATACCTAAAAAAAACGATTGCCAAGCCCCCCCTTATTCTGGTAATATAGATTTTCTCTCGACTTTTTAGGCAACTCACCTCAATCCGCCTCATCCCTCGCCGAACCCGGCGAACCGGACTTCGCTGCCGTTACCAGCAAAGCTCCAATCCAAGCTTACGGAGGTGTCTATGCTTTTCCCTGTCTTAATGAAGAAAGCGTTCGCACGCAATCTGCAGTACCGTTTATCCCATGCAGTCAATACGGTTGCCAGCATCGTGTTCGGGCTGATCTACGTCTCGATTTGGCAGGGCATCGGACAGCAAGACGGCATGCACGGCTACAGCCTGCAAACCGTCATCCATTATGTCGCGCTGAACCAAGCGACGCTGTGGGTTACGTTGTTCGTGACCAACGGACTTGGGATCGAGCGCTCCGTACGTACCGGACAGATCGCAACCGACTTGATGCGTCCGGTTCATCTGTTTTACCAGCTCATGTGCCGCGAATGGGGACAAATCGGCTACCAATTGCTCTACAAGACGATCCCTATCTACCTGATTTACATATGGATGCTCTCGATTCCGGTTCCGCACAATACCGGCACCTGGCTTGCTTTCACCACGGCACTCGCGATGGCCGCCTATATGAATATTTGCGTGAATTACCTCATCGGCGTAACGGCCCTCTGGACTACCGAATCGACTTGGCTGTTTTGGGTTCACAATTCCATCTCAAGCGTGCTTTCCGGCTTTCTCATTCCGATCGAATGGCTGCCGCAATGGCTTCAGCGCATCGCTTACATGACGCCTTATCCGTACATGCAGTACATTCCAAGCAAAATTTATTTGGGCCTCGCTTCCCCGTCCGAAATGTACGGCGGCCTTTTGTGGTGCGTACTGTTCACTGCGCTTTGTCTCGCCGCTACCGCTATTGTGCGAAATAAAGTGGAGGTGCAGGGCGGATGAGCACGGTACGCATGTTTTTGCTGCTGGTCAAAGCCAGCGTCCGCAGCCGGATGCAGTACAAATTCAATTTCTGGCTATCCACCGTGCTCGCGGCTCTTGTCAGTGTGATGGACTTTTTGCTGCTTTCCGTGATTTTATGGAAATTCGACTCGATTCAAGGCTGGAGCTTGTACGAAATCGGCTATTTATACGCCACCATCCTGCTTTCCAAAGCGCTCTACCGCAGCTTCGCCAACGACGTGCACCATCTGGAAAAATATTTGGTCTCCGGCGATTTGGACCAGCTACTCGTTCGACCGATTCCCGTCTTGCTGGCGCTGATGTCGCAAAATTTCCGCCTGATGCTCGGCGAATGGGTGCAGGGCGGCATCATCCTGACGCTTTGTTTAGGACATATGATAAGCTCGGGACAAGTGACCGCAGCCGCCATTCCGCTCACCGTCGTTGTTCTGGTGACGGGCGCGGTGCTTCTGTTCGCCATCGGACTCGGCACCGCAACGTTTGGCTTCTGGACGACACGGGTCAGCGAACTGCAAAATTTAACGGAAGATGCCGCAAATAAAGCCGTGCAGTATCCGATGGAGCTGTATCCCGGATGGCTGCGAACGTTGCTGCTCACCTTGATCCCCGTCGGGATGGCAAACTACATGCCGGCGCTATATATCGTGAAAGGCAAGTTCGGCTGGTGGCTGCTGCCGGCCGTCATGGCTTTTGCCGTCGTGTTCCTTTGGCTCATGCTGCGGTTTTGGCGGTTCGGCCTGAGCCGCTACCAGAGCAGCGGAAGCTGATTTTACTAGGACTTCCATGACTTCCAGATCTGAAAGGAGCGAATGAACCGATGATAGAGGTTAAGCATTTACATAAAAGCTTTCGCATTCCCGCCCCCCATTTAAGCCGGTGGGAGCGGATCAAAGCGGCCGTGACCGGAAACGGTGCGCAAAAAACGGCGGTCCGCGATATCAGCTTCACGGTCGGCCCGGGTGAGTTCGTCGGCTATATCGGTCCGAACGGCGCCGGAAAATCGACGACGATCAAAATGCTGACCGGTATTCTGCACCCGACCTCGGGCGAGGTGCGGATCGACGGCATGAGCCCGCATAAGGACCGCCGCCGGGTCGTTTCCCGGCTCGGCGTCGTCTTCGGCCAGCGCAGCCAGCTGTGGTGGGACTTGCCCGTACGCGATTCGTTCGATATTTTGTGCGCCATGTACCGCATCGACCGGCAGCGGCAGCAGCGGATGCTGGCAGAGCTGGACGGGCTGCTCGGCCTCGGCGAATTCGCCCATACGCCGGTCCGCAAGCTGTCGCTCGGCCAGCGGATGCGGGCCGATCTTGCCGCCGCATTGCTGCACGAGCCGGACATCCTGTTCCTCGACGAGCCGACCATCGGACTGGACGTCATCGCCAAACGCAACATTCGCGGGCTGCTGTCCAAAGTAAACCGGGAGCTCGGCAAAACGGTGCTGCTGACGACCCACGATATGGACGACATCGAGCAGCTCTGCGACCGCGTCATGGTGATCAACCACGGGTCGCTGGCGTACGACGGAACGATCGGCGAGCTGCGGGAGCGCATCGGACTGCCGACGATTTTGCGCGTATCGTTTGAAGCCGAGGTTTCTCTGGACGATGCCGCGGAGCCGGAGTCGGGCTTCACCGTCGCGGAAGCGAACGGCTGCGAGCTGACCGTCCATTTCAACCGGCAGGAGCTGCCCGCCTTGGAGGTGCTCCGCCGGCTGGAGCGATATGGAACGGCCCGGGACGTTCATATGGAGGAGCCGGATTTCGAAGAGATCATTCATAAAGTGTACTAGGACGCCGACAAAGCGGCAAAAAATAAGAACCTTCCGAGAATACCGTTCTCCGAAGGTTCTTTGCATGTGCTATAATGGAAGGATCAGCCACTTGGGTGCTACAGAAACAGGAGGAACCTTACATCATGGACAACATTGCCGTCATTTCCGACATCCACGGCAACTTACCGGCGCTGGAGGCGGTAATTGGTGATATTCGCCGCCGCCGTATCCGGCGCATCGTCTGCCTCGGCGATCTGGTCGGCAAAGGGCCGCAGCCGTGCGAGGCGGTGGACCGCATTCGCGAGCTGTGCGAAACGACGGTGCAGGGCAACTGGGATCACGGCATCAACAACCCGCAGGACAAGGAAACGGGCCTGTGGCAGCAGCGCCTGCTCGGGACCGAGCGGCTCCGCTACTTGCGCGAGCTGCCGTTTTCCGCGGAGCTCCGGCTAAGCGGACGCCGCGTCCGTCTTTTTCATGCTTCCGCGCAAAGCATTTATCATCGCGTGCTCCGTAAAGCTAATAAGAAGGAAAAGCTAGCAATGTTCCAAAATACGGATCAAACGGGCGGCTTTGCGGGCACGGAGCTGATGCCGGACGTCATCGGCTACGGGGATATCCACGTTCCTTACGTCCAGACGCTGAAGTCGAAGGAAGGACAAGGTCTGCTGCTCTTCAACACCGGCAGCGTCGGCGCACCTTACGACGGGCTCCCTTATGCGAGCTATGCCATTCTGGAAGGAGAGACGTCGCATCCGGCCTGTCTGGAGCCTGCTCCGTTCTCCGTACAGCTCGTCCGCGTGCCTTATGACGTCGAGAAAGCCGTCGCCATCGCCGAACGTGTCGGCCTGCCCAATCTGGAGCGGTTCGTCGGCGAAATTCGCAGCGGGATCGAACAGAAATAACGGGCTGGTCTTCGTCGTACGCCCGGGACAACCCATCGTCCCCTTGCCCCGAACACGTTTGCATCGCAGAAGTAATGAGAGTATACTCGAAACATGTCGAACGTTACATTACATGGACCAGCACACAGATGACGGCAAACATGTTATTCGGTTTGCATGCGATGGTCAGCTTGAAAAGAGGCGAACTCGCGTGGCGAAATGGCAGGTTAACTTAATCGTATTATGGGTGGGACAATTTTTGGTCATGGCCGGCATGACTATGATTGTTCCTTTTTTGCCTTTATATTTGCAGGAGCTGGGCCTTCATGATCCTCATAGCGTTGCTACTTGGGCCGGAGTCATCTTTGCGGGGAATTTCGTCACCTCCTTTATCTTTCAACCGATCTGGGGCGGACTCGCCGACCGGTACGGACGCAAGGTGATGCTGCTGCGCTCCGGCTTCGGCATGGCGATCGTCATGACGCTGATGGGCTTCTCGACCAGCGCTTGGCATCTGCTGCTGCTCCGGCTCTTGAACGGTACGGTGTCCGGCTTCGTGCCCGCAGGAGTCGCGCTTATGTCGGCTACCACGCCGCGGGAGAAGGTCGGCTTCGCGATGGGCACGCTGCAATCCGGCGCCGTCGCCGGATCGATTCTCGGGCCGTTTCTCGGCGGGCTGCTGGCGGAATGGATCGGGTTCCGCAACATTTTCTTCGTGACGGGCGCTACGCTCTTCGCCGCCTCGCTGCTTGCAGCGCTGCTGGTGAAGGAAACGTTCGATGCGAAAAAAGCGCTCCAGAAGCCGAAGCAGTCCATGCTGGCGGCGTTCAACGAACTGCGGCGTATTTCGCAGCTTCCTTCGCTGTACTCCGTCACCTTCTTAATCCAATTCTCGCTGCTCAGCGTCATGCCGCTTCTCCCGCTGTTCGTCCAGCAG
>NZ_JTHN01000084.1 GCF_001399685.1 Paenibacillus sp. A3 | reverse complement strand
TACCCCACCCCCTCGTAACTCCATTCTCACAATTGCCCACTTTCTCAACAATCAGAACCTATATCATCTACCCAAGAAGGCCGGACTCCCGCACCTGGGCATAAAAATCCCCAAACTCCTCGATATTGAGCTGCTGGGCGGCATCGGACAATGCCGTGGCCGGATCCGGATGCACCTCGACCATGACCCCGTCGGCACCGGCGGCTAAAGCCGCTTTTGCGCATGGGGCAAGAATGTCTTTGCGTCCTGTCGAGTGCGTGACGTCGACAAGCACCGGCAGATGGCTTTCCTGCTTCAGGATCGGCACGGCGGAAATATCGAGCGTGTTGCGCGTCGCCTTTTCGTACGTGCGAATGCCGCGTTCGATGAGCATGACCTGCGTGTTGCCGCGGGCCAATATATACTCGGCCGCATGAAGAAATTCGTCGATCGTCGCCGCCAGCCCGCGCTTGAGCAGAATCGGCTTGCGCACCTCGCCCGCCGCTTTCAGCAGCTCGAAGTTTTGCATATTGCGAGCGCCGATCTGAATGACGTCGATATATTCGCAGGCCAACTCCACATGAGCAGGATCTACGATTTCGCTGATCGTTTTCAGACCGAATTCGTCGCCGACTTCCTTCAAGATTTTGAGCCCCTCGATGCCCAGTCCCTGAAAATCGTAAGGTGAAGTTCTCGGCTTAAACGCCCCTCCGCGCAGCACGGTAATCCCCGCCTGCTTCAGGGCCGCGGCTACCGTCCGCGTCTGATCGTAGCTCTCCACGGAGCAAGGTCCAGCAATCAGAACGGGACTTCCTCCGCCGACCTTCACATCGTCGCCCAACATAACGACGGTATCTTCCTTTTGCTTCTTCCGGCTGACCAGAAGCTGCTTCTTATGATCGGTTACCTGAAGATTCAGCGAAGCCTGGAAAATTTGCTTGAACAGGTGGCGGATCGTCTCGTCGGTGAAAGGACCTTTATTGCTGGCTACCAGCTCCGTCAGCATTTGCTTCTCCCGTACAGGGTCGAATTTCGGAATGCCCTGCTTCTCTTTGATGTTTCCAATTTCCTGGACAATCGTGGCGCGTTCCGACAACAGCTCCAGAAGCTGGCGGTTCGTTTCGTCCAATTTTTGGCGTAAAAGTTCTAAACTTTGTTCGTTCATTTCTCATCCGCTCCTTGAATTGTTTTTTGTTGGAACATAAAAAGGCCCCCCGTCGCAAGGGACGAGGAGCCGTGGTACCACCCTTATTAGAAGTGCGCTCCCTTCGCAAAACGAACCGGAGTGCTCTTCTCACTTTCCATCCTTTAACGCAGGACCCACGGGTAACCCTACAAGAAGCCTTGTCGATCAGGCCGCTCATCAGGCACCAGCTCGGGAGTGAACTTCAGCGCAGTGCTTCGTCGGGTGCTCTCAGTCGCCGGCACACCGTCCCTGGCAAGAAGCGTTCTTCGCTTACTCTCTCCTTCATCGCTTGTCAGAACATTCAGTTGATTTAATTAAGATGCATTTTATAACGAAACAAGCATGAAATACAAGAACATGATTTAAAGCATCTTTGCTTTATAGCGACGAAGTATTTTGGGGGTTGTACAAGACGAAATTTCCGCTAACTCCACGGGTTTGCATGAAAATCCGCTTAAAAAATCACAGGAACGTCATTGACAATCCAATTAAATATGAGTAGTATTATAAAACACCACTAAAAATAAAGGAGGCTTACTCATGCACATGCTGTTGTTTTAAATTTTTATTAAGAAGACGTTTGACCTTATTTTTTTGTCTTACTGTTGGTGGTACCCAAAAATACTACTTAAATCACTTCAAAGGAGATTCATCAATGAATCAGGCAAATGTTAATGCTTCCCAACCTCTGGAAGCGAAAAGATGGTGGGCCTTATCCGTTTTGCTGCTGGGCACATTTATGGTTATTCTCGATTCGTTTATTGTCAATGTCGCCATCCCGTCGATCCAAAGCCAGCTTCAAGCCTCGTCTACCCAAATCCAGTTTATCGTTGCCGCGTACGTTCTCAGCTATGCGGTGCTGCTCATCCCAGGGGCACGGATCGGCGACTGGATCGGCAGGAAAAAAAGCTTCATTCTCGGCATGATCCTGTTCGTCGCGGCGTCGGCTTTGTGCGGCATCGCGACGGGAGCGCCGTTCCTTATATTCTCGCGCGTAATTCAAGGGATCGGCGCAGCGATCCTGATCCCGCAAGTGCTGTCCATCATCCATGTCATCTTCCCTCCGGAGGAAAAGGGCAAAGCGATCGGTCTATACGGTGCGGTTAGCGGTCTGGGGTTAATCGCCGGACAGATCGTCGGCGGCATGCTGCTCCACTTCGATGCGCTCGGATTGGGATGGCGCAGCGTCTTTTTGATCAATATTCCAATCGGTCTGCTGGCCGTTCTGCTGATCATCCCCTTAGTCCGGGAAAACCGTTCCAGCGACAAAAAGAATATCGACGTATGGGGGATCGTCCTCCTGACGTGCAGCTTGCTGCTGTGCATTTATCCTATGGTTGTCGGAAGGGAAGCCGGTTGGCCCCTTTGGGTCTATGCCAGCTTTCTGGGAGGCATTGCGTTTCTTCTCGCGTTCGTTTGGCATGAGAAAAAGCTGCTTCGCAGCGGGAAATCCCCGCTCATCCCGGTAGCCATCTTCCAGGAAAGGTCGTTTACCGTCGGTGTTTTGGCGCTTATCGCTTTCCAGTTAGGGAATTCGGGCTTTTTTCTCACCGTCTCGATCACGCTGCAGGATGGGCTGATGCTGTCTCCCATGCAATCCGCCGCGGCCTTTATGCCGATCGGCATCGCCTTCTTCGCGGCTTCCTTGCTGGCTCCGAAATGGCTGAATCGCGCAGGGACGGCCGTTCTTAAGTGGGGCGCATGGCTCATGGCCGCCGGTTATGCCGCCGTGATCTGGATCATAAACGCAGGCGGCGCGGCGCTTGATTGGCTGCCGCTGCTGATTCCGTTTCTGTTGATCGGATGGGGTCAAGGGCTCGTCGCGTCTCCTCTGATGAAGACGATCTTGTCGGGCATTCCCAGCCAGTATGCAGGCTCCGCCTCCGGTGTGCTCACGACCTGCATGCAGACCGCCAACGTACTCGGGGTCGCGGTCATCGGCACGATTTTCTTCTCCTTCCTGACCGGACACGGCACAGAGCCGTACATGCAAGCCTTCGTCATCGCCCTCGTGTGCAGCATTGCCTTAAGCATCGTAACGTTCTTGTTCATTCTGGGTTTGCAAAACCGGCAAAAGGCGGCCGCCTGATGACTAGGCTCGCCTATCGACCCTCGCCTCATATTAGAGATCACTTTTGACGAAAAGAGCCGTCACAGCTTCAACTGTGCGGCTCCGTTGTCCTGGATGCAGCTTTCGAGAGCGGCCTTCATCTTCTCATGGACGAGAGCGATAATTTGTGCAATATCCTGCTTCGTCGCATGATCGATGTGGATTCCCATAATGACGACGGCACGATGGCGCAGCTTCGACGCTGCGCTTTCAGCCAACTCCTTGACCAGCTCCCCTTCCCGGTGTCCGGGGACGGATATCGTCTCCGACCGGACCTCCCCTTCATGCCGGTAAGCGCAGGCGACCGCGCCCACATGCGCTTCTCCCCCGGTGATCAGAAACACATAATCGTTTCCCGCCCGACACGAATCGATTCGAATCCCGTAGTCATTACTATTATTTTCCACTGTTCTGTACCCCCTCGGATACATGAATCCTACTCCGTATCGTTTCGGAAAGCTATGAGCCGGATCACGAAGGAAGGAACCACCCGCCCAGAAACAGGACAATCTATGAAAACAAAGCCCGGATCATGTCCATTAACGGCCGGCCGTTCACAAACGGAGCGTGGAGCAGCAAGCTGACGATGGCCGTGGTCATCGCGGCGGCGGCCAGATTTTCCAACACCTTCATCATGCGGTCACCCTCCTCACAGCAGATCGCTTACTCCCTAAGCCGCTGCGGAGGAGCAAAACGGTTTTGATCGCTCCCAGACCCAACAATACGATGGGGATGAACAAGAGCGCGTGTCCCGCGCCGGGAAAAAACAGCGTGACGACCGACCATGGAGCCGGGTCCAGCTTAGGGAAATAAATCAATACCGTCAAAGGAAGCAGCACATTCAGGAACACGATAGACACGGCATGCACGGTTATGCGCAGCGGCGTCGCCTTAAATTTTGTTTTCCAGGTCCATAAGCTGTAAACGGACCTGAGGATCAGAGCGAGAATAACCGCCATAATCAGATCCAGAATCACGTAGGATTTCGTATAATCGGGCAGTTCGGCTGCCGAGCGTTCCTGGCCGTGAACAATTCCGTTAAGTCCCGAGACGATGCCGTCGTAGGATGAGAGAAAATCATAGGCGTTGATCAGCAGGACGATGCCGTAATCCCCATCCATCGCCATAAACGAATACGTATTCTCCGTAATGCCGTTATGAAAAATGACGCTGTTGTTGACGCTCCATCCCATGCCGTAAAATAAGCCGTCTGCAATCGATGCCCCAGGCTCGTGCATTTGCCGGACGCCTTGCTCGGACAGGACGGTCCTGGCTTGGAAACGGCCCCCGTTCAGCTGAGCGATTAAGTAATTCGACATGTCTTCGGCGCTGGAGATCAAGTAGCCTGACGCGACGGTCGCCTCGTGATTCAATTGCTTGGTTAGGACCATATAGCCGAAAACGGGCTGATATCCGGTTGCCAGACCGTTATTCCGGGCTTGCTCCGGATCGGCGTAGCTGTGGTTCATCGCCAGCGGCTTGAAAATATGGTCGCTCACATATTGGGTATACGGCTTTCCGGAGACCGCTTGGACGATCCCGCCAAGAATATTGTAGTTTATGTTCGAATATTCATACCCGGAGCCTGCGGGCTTGGCAAGCGGCGTAACGTTCAGGTCCCGGATATGCTGCTCGATCGGCTTGTCCCCTTCTACCATTCCTTTACGGCCGGCATAGATGGAAAATCCGCTGGTTTGATTCAATAAATGGCGTACGGTTATTTTGGATGAAGCTGCCTCATCGGCGGTTCGAAAGTATGGCAAATACCGCTGCACCGGCGCATCAAGCTCAATTTTCCCTGCCTCTACCTGCTGCATAACCGCCAAGGCGGTAAACGACTTGCTGGTGGAACCGAGGACAAAAGGCGTCTGCGGCGTGACAGGCGCTTGGTCAGGGCCCGAGATGCCGTAGCCCTTCAGATAGACGGTCCGGTCGCCTTTGACGATCCCCAAGGCCGCGCCCGGAATGTGAAGCCTGTCCATGGCCGCTTCGACGTAGGCATCGATTTTGGCGGGATCGATCTGAAAGGCTTTCTCTCCTGCCTTAGCCAATAGCGGGGATAGGATCAATCCAGAAATTATTATCATTATAAGAAAAATATGGAAACATTTTGCGTAAAAAGTTTTCATCTCGTCTTGTCTCCTTCGTTCAGTCCTTCAGTTTGTCTATGTCCCTTACGAAGCTGCGCCGCGCAGCACGCTTTTCATATAACCTCTGCACGCGACGACAAAGTAAACCGTCTGCATGGCCATATATACGCCGATGACGACGAACGAATAAAGCCAATTGGATAAATGAAGCAGGTTATCCAGTGCTTTCATCGCAACCAGTGCGTGGGCAATGCCGATCAGACAGGGAGCGAAGAACATGACGCCGACCTGCGGAACGACGATTTTGCGAATTTCATCCACGGTGATGCCGATTCGGGTCAAAGCCTTGAATGACGCCCGATCCTCCTGCAGCTCCGTAAACAGCTTGAAATACATCATGCTGCCGGACGCGATAAAGAACAGCAGGCTGATGAAGAGCCCGATAAACATCGTCAGGGCGATCACTTCTCTGACATTATCGTATTGCGTCTTCAGGTCCTGGTATTGCTCCGCGACCGCAAGCATATACACCGCGCTGGAAGCCGTTAAAATGACCGCGCTCAAAATCGATACGACGAATAACACGCGGGCGTTGTCTTTCATTTTGTAGCCAAGCTGAGCATAGACGAGCATATTCGTACGGTCATAGTAGATGCCCGCACGCTTCCGGATCAGCCGCAGGAACAAAAAGCTGAACTGTGTAAACAAAAGATACGTGCCGAGGACCACCGTAAGCAGAATCAGCAGCACCTTCAGATCGAAATACGCTTCGTTCAACGTCAGCGCCAGGCTGTAGCCCGTTCCCAGACAGACCACCGCAAGCAGCGCAAGCCAACGCGAATAGACGAGCTGCCCTTTCGGCTTGCGCAAAGCTTTGAGCCGATCGGCGATTTCCGCACGGCTCATTCGCAGCGTCGTCCACAGCGAAATCAGCGTGAACACCAGGAAGAATCCTCCCGCGGTAACCCACACCGCTTGCTGCGGGACGGCAAACGGGATCGTATCGCTCATCCCGAGCAGCACGCCAAGCCCCATATAGAACAGCTTGCTGAACAGGATGCCAAGCCCGATACCCGCTCCGATGGACAGCGCCGCAATCGCCGCGTTCTCATACAGCATAAGCTTGCGGAGCTGCGCGCGGGTCATCCCGAACAGCGAGAACAAGCCGAACTCCTGCTGTCGCGTCTTCAGAAACGCGGAGTTGGAATAAAGCACGAACAGAAACGAGAAGATGACAATGACATATTCGCAGAACACCATGCCCTGTCTGACTTTTGCGGTGGCCACGAGCCGGCCGCTCACGACCTCGGGATGAGCGAGAAACGCGGCGTAGATGTAGAAGATCATGACGGAAAACACGCTGCTCATAAAAAATGCGCCGTACGACCGCCAATTGCCGCGAATGTTGCTAAGCGCGAGCGAGCGGAACGTCATCGAAATTCCCTCCCAGCACGCTGAGCGCGTCCAAGATTTGTTGGAAAAACACTTGCCGGCTCGTGCCTCGCCGCAATTCCGAGAACAGCTTGCCGTCTTTAATAAACACGATGCGCCGGCAGTAGCTTGCCGAGAAAGGATCGTGCGTGACCATCAGCACGGTCGCCTGGAAGTGCTCGTTCATTTCTTGAAGCGCATCCATGACATCCTTGGCCGCCTTCGAATCGAGATTTCCGGTCAATTCGTCGGCCAGCAGCAAGGACGGCTTGTGAATAAGCGCCCGCGCAATCGCCGCGCGCTGCTTCTGCCCGCCGGATACCTCATACGTGCGCTTGCCGAGCAGCCCGGCGATTTGCAGCCTCTCGGCAAGCGGCTCCAGCCGCTGCTCGATCAGGTTGGGAGCCATCCCTTCCAGAACGAGGGGCAAAATAATATTTTCCTTGATCGACAACGTATCGAGCAGGTTGAAATCCTGAAACACGAAGCCAAGCTCGCGCCGCCGGAATAACGCCAGCTTCTTATCGTTCAGCGCTGCCGGCTCGGCCCCGTTGATCTCGATGCGCCCCGACGTCGGGCGGTCAATCGTCGCCAGCAGATTCAGCAGCGTCGTCTTCCCACTTCCCGACGGCCCCATGACACCGACAAACTCACCCGCTTCGATCGTCAAATCAATATCCTCCAACGCTTGATAAACGATATTTCCAGGGGAGCTGTACGTTTTGCCGAGTCCCTTCGCTCTTAGTACATTCATCGTTTGTTCGGTTCCTCCTTCGTTGCTGTCTTTGATGTCTATAGCGCTAGTATAGCTCGAAGGAAACGCCAGTCCCATCGATTTGCATGACATTGTACCTTACAAACTTGTCACCTGAATCGCGTGTCCCGTTCATCCATGTCACCTAACGTATGAATGCTCCGCGGTTGAAAAAGAACGGTAAACGTCGTTCCCTCGTCCAGCTTCGACTCCACGGTCAACCGGTGTCCGAGTCCGCTGCATACCTGCTTTGCCAAATAAAGTCCCATGCCGGTCGACTCTCCGGCCTCCCGTCCGTTCTCTCCGGTGAAGAACGGATCGAAGATTCGCGGCAGATCGTGGGGCGCAATTCCGATCCCCTCGTCCGTCACGCTCAGCTTGCTGCCCCCGTCCGCCTCCGGCTCCAATCGGAAAACAAGCTTCTTGGCTCCCGGCTTGCCCTTGCTGTATTTGATCGCATTGCTGACAAACTGATTCAGGACGACCGTCATCCATTTTCCATCCGTCTCCACCCATGCTTCGCCTTCGATCTGCGGAAAGATAGAGTGCCGGATACAGAGCCGTTTATGCGCATTCATGACGGTGCGCACCAGCTCGTGAAGCGCCGTTTGCCGGAAATGGAGATCCATTCGAAACTTATCGAGACGCGCCGTATTCAGCATCAGATCGAGCCCCCTCGTCATGCGTTCGGCTTCCTCCTGCAGGCTGAGCGCAAGCTGCTTCTGATCCTCTTCCGCAGCAGGCAGCTGATGCAGCGCATCCTGCACCAGCAGATCGATAACGGATACGGGGGTTTTCATATGATGCACCCATTGCAGCACAAAATGATTGTGCTGCTCCTGTTGGCGGCGGTATTGCCCAAGCTCGTTCAAATAAGTGCTGTGCTGCTCCTGCAGCAAACGCATGACAAGCCGCTGCTCGCTCGTAACCGCGGACTGGACGATCGCGGCGGCCTGCAGCTCGCCGGACCTCTCCACCGCATGCTTCAACTGCTTGTAGTACGCTCTTTGGCGAATGTAATCAACGGCCAGCCACATGCCGGCAAAAAATAATCCGAGGATGACAAAATAAGAGATGGTGCCCGTTCCAATCCCCTCCGGATGGCGTGCCCGCTCCAGCAGCATCAGCCCGGCGCCGAGTCCGATCAGAAGCAGGCATACAAGCGCATAAACGAGCCGATCGCGCAAAAACATAACGGCCGACGCTCCTCTCATGCATCCGCCCCCTCCCGCTCGTCGCGTAAGTGAAGCATATAGCCTTGGCCGCGCACCGTTTCGATGGCCTTCGGCAGTCCCAGCTCCTCCAGCTTCTTCCGAAGCCTGGTCACATTGACCGTCAGCGTATTGTCATCGACAAACTGCACATCGTCCCACAGCGCCTCTAGAAGCTGCTCCCGGGAGACGATCCGCCCCGGCTGCCGCATGAAGCATTCCGCCAGCAGCCGCTCGTTCTTCGTCAGCATCGCTTTCCGCATCTGCCATACCAGCTCGCCCCGTCCGAGGTGCAGCCGCAAGCCTTGCACGTTCAGCTCCGCTTCCGGAGCTCCCACAGCCGTGCCGTCATGTCCGGCAGCAGCATACTCCCCGTAGACTCTTCTTAGTACGCCCTTAATCTTCGCCATAAGAAGATCCAACGGGATCGGTTTCGTAATATAGTCATCGCCGCCGTTCTCAATGGCCATCACCTGGTCCATCTCCCCGGCCCGCGCGGAGATGAAGATGATCGGCACGCTGGAGCGCGTGCGAATTTGTCTGCACCAGTAATAGCCGTCAAAATACGGCAGGTTAATATCCAGCAGCACGAGATGCGGCGCATAGGCTTCCAGCTCTGGCATCAGCTCGCGGAATTGCGTCGCGCATGCCGCTTCGAAGCCGTATTTCTCCATATTTTTTTTCAGGACGGCCCCTATTTTGTCGTCGTCTTCTATGATGTAAATGCGATACATAGCGATTCCTCCCAGATTTTCAACAGACATTACCAAGATAGCAGGATCGCCGCCGCCAAGCAATTTTAATTTAGAGGGGCTATATTGTAATATATTCATATATTATCCATTAAAATGGAATTTCCATTTCTAACAAGGGGGTTATGCACATGAAAAAAGCAATGGCCATTAGCTTAGCTATAGGTTTTGGCATTTTGGTATCTTGGCTTTCCATGCCCGATCGCCCCGATACTTACGTTGTTTTCGCGCAAGCGACCAATCTGAATCCAGAACTAACGAAGGCTCTTACGAACCGCTTGCAGCAAAACCATATATCTTATCAGCTTGATAAATCGGGGAACGTCTTTGTCCTGGAATCCCATCTGGAAAAAGCCGTAATCTGCTGTTCATAGCATGGTTTACTTTTTTTTACACAAAAAAAGCCTAACCCCATTTATGACGGGGTAGGCCAGGTGTTGAGATTTTGATTTTCAACAAGAATATAGATACATACATGGGTGGGGTATCCACTGTAGAAGCGATAGCGGCCACCTTTGTCTTCGGGAAATGTCCGCTAATAAGCGGCTTCAATCAAATTTCCCGAAGACAAGAGTGGTCGGAAGTGGATACCCCACCCCCTCGTACACCTCTATTACCTCATATAGCCTACTTTCTCAACAAGCACAGTCTCGCTTACAAAAATACAAAGTAAATAATAGCCGCGAGCACCAAACGATAGATCGCAAACGGTACGAGCTTGATGCGATTGATCAGCTTCAGGAAGAAGCGGATCGACAGAAGCGCGAAGACGAAGGCGCTAATAAATCCGACGACGAAAAACGGAATGGCGTCCATCGTGATCGAGTCCCAGCTCTTGAGGAGCGACAGGAAGCTTGCCCCGGCCATAATCGGCACGGCCATAATGAAGGTGAAGTCCGCAGCCGCGCGATGGCTCATCCCGAGCAGAACGCCTCCGGAGATGGTCGACCCGGAGCGCGAGAAGCCCGGCCACAGGGACAAGCATTGCACCAGTCCCACAAGGAACGCCTGCTTGTATGTAATCTGGTCGGCCGTCTCCGTCTTCGGGCGGCGGGGGCGGAACCAATCGGCCGCGAGCATAAGAACGGCTCCGAGCACCAGACCGACGACGACCGTTTTCGTAGAGAACAAATATTCATCGATATAATCGTCGAACAGCACGCCGAGGATACCGGCCGGAACCAGTCCGACGAAAACTTGCAGCAGATTCAAGCGCGGACCGGAAGACGTTTGCCCCGGCATTTTTTTAAGTCCGAGCAAGTTCATGAACCGGTCCCACATCAGGACGACAACCGCCAGAATCGATCCCAATTGAATGACGATCTTGAACGTATTCGCTACGCTCGGGGAAAAGATGTCCTTGGACTGGAACAAGAAATCGTCGACGATAATCATATGGCCGGTCGAAGAAACCGGCGCGAACTCGGTGAGGCCCTCAACGAGTCCCAAAATTAAAGCAACAAACGCTTCCCACAAATTCAACAGCTCCACACTCCTATTTTTCTCGTCTGGTTATCTATATCAATGAATATCTACCTTCTTGAAGTAGATAATCGTTGCCGCAAGGCCGATGATTGAAGCTGCAATAATCACGACGTAGGAAAAAGCCGGCGGATATTCGGGTACGAACCCTTCGTTCGCGATCACATACGAGGCGGACCAAGGAAATAAAGCTTTGTATTCCGATTCGGAAAGCACCACGTTAGCCATCGTGATCATCGCCGTAAAGATGATGGTGGGAACGTAATTTTTGAACAAAAAGGTGATCAACATCGTCGGTGTGCACAGAAGAAACAAAAGCGCGCCCCCGACTACAAATTGCTTCAAGGATTGGAGCAGTAAGGCCACAGTCAAGCCTTCAAACTGTCCGATCAGCCCCAGGATCAGCGTCAGCGACCAAATGATGAGCGTCAGAACCATAATCCACAGGAACAGCAAAATCAGCTTGCTTACGATCAGACTGACTCGGGATACCGGGATGGTCAACAAGTTTTTCAAGGTGTCTTCCGCATATTCCCGATGAAACAGATACGCCGTAATGACCCCGTAGAGAAGGGTTCCCACGAGCAGAATCACGTACATATTCGTGTTCATAAAAGCGACTTCGAACTCAATCGGAGTCTCGGGCTTCTTGCTTTTCATATTCAGCAAAGCGAGAAACATCATGATAGGGGCCGACACGGCTCCAAGCATGCTGACCATAAACATCTTGGCCCGTTTCAGTTTGATCAGTTCCGTATAGAGCAAATTAACCAATCGTCCCGCCCCCTATCAATTTTATAAAGTAATCTTCCAATCTGTCTACACTCATTGTCATTTTTGTGACTTCTATCCCATGCTCCACCAGCATCCGGTTGAGCTTGCCTTGCTCGCCGATATGGCTGTATATCCGGATCACCCGTTCGTCGTGAACCTCATAATCCGTAATGCCGAAGTGCTTCTCCAGCAGCATCGCCGCCTTATTGTCGTCGGACACTTGAAACTCAAGATATTTCCGGTTCCGCTTGCGAAGCTCTTCGAAGGAAATCTCCTCCAGCAGCTTCCCTTGATGAACGACCCCGATGTGGTCGGCCAACTGCTCGACTTCGGACAAAATATGACTGGAAACGAGAATCGTTATTTTCCGTTCCTCGGCAAGAGACTTGATCAGTCTGCGAATTTCCTTAATCCCCACCGGGTCCAGGCCATTGGTAGGCTCGTCTAAAATCAACAGCTCGGGATGATGGAGAATGGCTCTGGCGATGCCAAGCCGCTGCTTCATCCCCAAGGAATAGCTGCCGACCAGCTTTTTCGTTTCCTGATGCAGACCGACGATTTCCAAAGCCTCGTCCATGGCGTTTTTCTTATGTACGCCCATCAGCTTGGCGTTGATCGACAAATTCTCGCGGGCCGTTAAATTCTCGTAAAATCCGGAGAATTCGACAATCGACCCGATTCTTCTTAAAATCTCCTTCTGGTTCTTGTGCAAACTTTCACCGAAGATTTCAATCTCACCGTGCGTCGGCTTGATCAAACCGAGCAGCATGCGGATGGTCGTCGTTTTGCCCGCGCCGTTCTGGCCGAGAAAACCGTAAATCTGCCCTTGGCGCACATTCATGTCAAGGTTGTCCACCGCTTTTTGGGTCCCGTAAATCTTCGTTAACTGCGTCGTTTTGATAACCGCACTCAAATCGTGATCCCTCCTGCTTTCATCAGATCGTAATTTCATGATAAGCAGGCGATTTTAAATGCCTCTTAACCAGTTCTTAATTGTTTCTTAATCCCGGCTCGCAGGGCCCCGCTTCGGGATGGCGAAGCCGAAGGTCGTTTTCACGCCGGGCTCGCTTTCGGCCCACAGGGTCCCTGAATGCTTCTCGGCGAGCGCCTTCGCGATGGCCAAACCTAGCCCGCTTCCTTGACCGGAAGGATTCCTTGCCCGGTCTGTGCGGTACATTCGTTCGAACACGCGGGGCAAATCGTCCGGCGAAATCCCGCTCCCCCGGTCCCACACCAGCAGCCGGTACTTGTCCGCGGCTTCCGCGAGCTCAATGCCCAATACTTTACCGTCTTTTCCGTGCTCGACGGCATTTTTGATCAGATTGGTTACAATCCTCAGCGTGCTTACCCGATCGGCTACGATGGAGCAGGCTTCTTCCGGAATGTCGACTTTTAACTCGATTTCATACTTTTTCAGCTCGGGCAAAAATCCGATCACCGATTCCCGGACAATTTCCGCAAAATCCAGCGTTTCCGGCTTCAATGGAATTTCGTCCGCATCCAGCTTGGCGAGCTCGAAAATTTCGTCGATCAGTTCTTTCAAAGCGACGGCTTTCCCGGACAAAATGTCCAGGTACCGCTCTTTCTCTTCGCTCGAAGCCGCGATGTCATCCTTCAACGCATCCGCATAGCCGATGATCGACGTGAGCGGAGTCCGGATATCGTGGGAGATGTTGGACAGCAGACTTTTTCTCGCCGCCTCGGAGCGGATCGTGCGGACGTGAACCTTGGCCAGCTGCTCGATCAATTCGTTGATCGAAAAGATCACCTCGTCCAAGTGACGGTCGTCGTTAGCAAGCAGGCGGGTATTCATATTCCCTTGCATGGCGCGCCTCAGCGCGGCCGCCATGGTCTTCAGCCTCGCCGTGAACCGGTACCGGACGTACAGATGGATGACAGTCACGGCAATGAGCGCAGCGAATAAAGCCCCGCGGACGATGCCTTGGGGCTGGTAAATCCAATCCAGGATGAAAAGCGCGAACAAGAAGATCAACTGTACGATAAGGAGAAGGGCGCCCTTGTCATGCTTCATCTTTGTCACCTGCAAATTTGTAGCCGATGCCCCATACCGTCTGAATCCATTTCGGATCGGACGGGTCCTCCTCGATCTTCATCCGGAGCTTGCGGATATGGACCATCACGGTATTGTCGTCTTCCAAATAATCGCTGTCCCATACTTGCCGGAACAGCTGCGTCTTCGTAAACACCTGCTCGGGATGCGAAGCCATAAACTTCAGCAGCTCGAACTCTTTGCCCGTCAGCGAGATCTCTTCCCCGGCTCTCGTGACCGTATACTTTTGCAAATGAATCGTCATGTTCTTGAAAGTCAGCACCGACTCCTGCTGCGGGCCGCTTTCGCTGCCCAAGACCAGAAAACGCCGCAAATGAGCTTTAATCCGGGCGACCAGCTCATGGATGCTGAAAGGCTTCGTAATATAGTCGTCCGCACCGATGCTCAGTCCCAATACTTTATCAATTTCCTGATCCTTGGCCGTGAGCATGAGAATCGGGACATTCGTCTTCATCCGGAGTCTCCGGCATACCTCAATGCCGTCGACCTTGGGCATCATCAAATCGAGCAGGATCATATTATAGCGGTGCGCTTCGAACAGACGGAGAGCTTCTTCCCCGTCTGCCGCCGCATCGATCCGATACGTTTCTCTTTCCAAATACGTTTTCACCAGCTCGCGAATTTCCCGATCGTCATCGGCAATAAGAATTCGAATATCCTGCTGCATCGTTCCACCTGCTTTTTTTCTGGGCATTTCCCGATTAAGGGCCGGTTACCATCCGCATTAAGATGTCGCTGCTTGGAAGCCGGTAATTTTCTTCGTCTTGGGCATTCAGCATCATGAGACTGGAAAGAACCGATAAATAAGCGGCAATGAGCTCCGCGGGATCACCTGCCGCAATCTCGCCCGTCTGCTGTCCTTCCTTGAAGACGGGAAGCAGTTCGTCCACAAAGCTTTTCATGGAATATTGGGCAATAAGTTCTTTCACTTTCTCCGGGACGCCTTCGGACGTGCGCGCTTGATGAATCAGCATGAAGTAAGGCCTGCCGCTTTCATCGAGAATCTCATTCGTTAAATATTTTATTTTGTCGAGCGGCGAGCCCTGCAGGTCGTAGATGCTCTTCATCGCGTCCTGCGCTCCCGCCATAGCCATTTGAACGAGCGTAGTGAAAAGCTCGTCTTTCGATTTGAAATAGTGGTACAGCAAGCCGTGGCTGATGCCGGCCTCGGCCGCAATCATGCTCATTTTCGTTCCGACGATTCCCCGCCGGGAAAATACCTTAAGCGCAGCCTCCATAATCTGTTCCTTGCGCTCGTCGCGAATTTGATGCAATTGTTCATCATTTAAAGGCGCCAATGATTATTCATTCCTTTGCCTGAAAATCTTACGGCCATTCATGGATAGATAGACGTCGCCTATGAGTATACCATTTCTCATGATCCGATGGCTATTGTACCGGGTCGCCAGAGTGCAGCGGTCCTTAACGGCTCACGGACGGATAAGGCGCCTCGGAGAAGGAGGGCACGATATCATCCCATACGCTATGAAGCGGCTGACCGTACTGCTGCGCGAGCTCGGCAAGCCACTGTCTGCCTTCCTCCGACGCCGCTAGCACGCTCGTGACCAGGTCCGGATTCAGCATTTCCCGCGGCGAGATCGACAGCGTATTCACGGCCCAATACAGGCCAAACAGTTTAAAATCAGGCCCGGCCGTCGCACGCTCCAGATGCAGATCGAGATATTTCCGGCCGAACGAAATTCCCTTTAGCGGCTCGGCGCCTGCATATTCGACGCCCTCCCACTGCAGGTCGTTCGCGCAGTTCAACCACCAGGCCGGTTCGATCGCAGCCTGAATGTTTCGGAGCGCTCGTTGTTCGAAATGCGGCCGGGGGGGCCTCCCCTTGCTCGCGCAGGCAAGCTTCCAGCACCTCCGCTTCGATCGCGGCGACGGTCATGCCTTGACCGAAGATCGGATCGTAGATGCAGAAGGCGTCTCCCAACACCAGCAGTCCGGACGGCCACCGGTCCATTTGTTCAAAATGATGGCGGTGCAAAGCGGGCACGCGAAATCCGCGCGGGGCGGTGATCGGCTCGAGCCCCTGCAGCAGTTCGGCAATGAGCGGGCTCGGAAGCTGGGCGACCGCCTGCTCAAATTGCTCCGCATCCGTTGGCGGGTAATGTCCGCCCGGGCGATAGAGCAGCACTTCTGCGGTCTGATTCTCGATGATCGAAAACACGCCCGAGAACGTGCCGTTTGCCGGCTGCCCCCCGATGATTACGGTATCCCACGTTTCGGTCAGATGGGCTTGGTTGGGAGGAATCCGGTACCGCCGGGTGCTGTAGCCCAGATTGACCTTCAGCAGGTCCGGCGTCGGCACGTCGTACCCAAGATTCTCAAGCCATGCGGTCAGCTTGGAGGAGCGCCCGCTGGTATCTACGACCAGATCGGCCATCAGAAACTTTTCTTGCCCGTCCGCTCCCCGTTCCCGGACCGCAACCCCCGTGACGGCGGCATGATCCGGCGTCGTCAATAAGCGCAGCACGTCATGTTTCGGAAGAAAACGGACGCCGGGAATCTCCCGGACGCGTTTGCGAACGACCCACTCCAGCAAAGCCCGGCTGAACTTGTAATCGTTGCGCGGATACTGGACGACCACGGTTCCGTGTTGATTCATGTTGTGCACGGTCTTGTTTAGCACCGATCGGGCTCCCTGCTCCGCCAAATCCTGTTCGAAGTCCGGAAAGAAGCGGGTCATAATCTCTTTGCCCCGCTGGGTGAAGCGATGCGGGTGAAACGACTGGGGCGTGCCCGCCCGGTCTTCCGGACCGGCGGGAAAATTGTCCTTCTCCACGATCACGACCTCTTCGTAATAATCCGAGAGCACCCGTGCTGACAGTAATCCGGCAATGCCTCCTCCAATAATGAGGGCTGTTCCTTTTTTTGACATGTTGTTCATAGATATCGCTCCTTTTAGAGGTTTAGATTGACTAGATCAGTCAATAATTTGGCGAACTTGTTCAATTCACATCGTAACCTGCTGCATATTACCCATCCGTTATTTCGATCATATTTTAGATTGACTGGATCAATCAATTATAAAGTATGCGATTTTTCATTTTTTGTCAACCACAAATTTCTGCTGCTCCGTCAAGCCGCGTCCGTTCTCCAAAACAAAAAAAGCCTGATTTCTCAAGCTTTATCATTTAAACGGAGGTACTTCAATCATTCATTCCGGCTCGTCATGCGCAAACGTAATTTGAAAAGTCCCCGAAACAACCCCCGTTCTGTTCATAATCTCATCCCGATCCTATGACTATATTTTTTTAGCAAAGTTTTTATTGACATTGCCACTAGTGTCAATCTTTTAGAATAAAGTCGAACACGTTGAAAGGAGTGCTTGCAATGATCAATAGCAGTTCAAACGAAAAAGAAAACCATGAGCAGGCGGGAGGAGCCGACCGCACACCGGTAACAGTGATCGGTCTGGGGATGATGGGGTCGGCACTCGCCGACGCGTTCCTGAAAGCAGGCCACCGGACGACCGTCTGGAACCGCTCGGCCGACAAGGCCGACGCTCTCGTCGTCAAGGGAGCCGTCCGTGCGGCTACCGCAGCGGAAGCGGTGTCGGCGAGTCCGCTTATCGTCGTCTGTGTGCTGGACTATGAGGCTGTACATGAGATCCTGGGTCCCGCAGGCGGGCTATTGGCCGGCCGCACCGTAGTGAATCTCACCAACGGAAAGCCGGAGCAGGCGCGCAAGGCGGCGAAGTGGGCTACCGAACAAGGCGCAGACTACCTCGATGGCGGGATTATGGCGGTGCCCCAGATGATTGCGGGGCCTGAGGCATTCCTGCTTTACAGCGGATCGCCGGGGGCTTTCGAAACGTATCGGAGGGAATTGGACGTTCTCGGCACCAGCAAGTACCTGGGCGAAGATACCGGGCTGGCTGCACTCTACGACCTGGCTCTGCTCACTACAGCGTACGGATTGATGGGCGGTTTTTTCCATGCCGTGGCAATGGTCGGCACGGAAAAGGTCGAAGCGGCGGCATTCACGGCGCTCGTCATTCCGTGGCTGCAGGCCATGATCGCCTCTCTGCCCTCGCAAGCGCAAGCGATTGACGCGAACAATCATGCGACCGACGTCTCCAGCCTCTACATCAACAAGGTGGGCTTCGTGAATTTGATCGAAGCCAGCCAAGAGCAGGGCGTCAGCCCCGAATTAGTCGCCCCGATTCAAGCTCTTGTCAATCGAGCGGTCGCAGAAGGCTATGGAGCGGACGGCCTTACCAGATTGGTCGAACTGCTAAAGAAACCGCAACTGGTGTAAATCGATTACGAGGAGGTAATCCCAAATGAATACGAATGCTGCAAATGAAAACCGCACACCGGTAACGGTTCTCGGCCTGGGTCCGATGGGTCAGGCGTTAGCCGGCTCGTTCCTGAAGGCAGGCCACCCGACGACCGTCTGGAACCGCTCGGCCGGAAAAGCGGACGCTCTTGTCGCACAAGGAGCAATTCTCGCAAACACGGTGATTGACGCCGTCGCCGCCAGCACGCTTGTTATCATCTGCGTGTTGGACTACAACGCCGCGAATGCCATTCTCGCCCTTGCAGGGGAAGCCTTAAAGGGACGGACGCTCGTCAACCTCACCGCCGATACCCCCGAGCGGGCCCGCGAAATGGCCGCATGGGCCGCCGCGCGGGGAATCGACTATCTCGACGGTGCGATCATGACCCCTACCCCAACCATCGGGCAGCCCTCAGCAGTCGTCCTGTACAGCGGACCCGAAGCGGTGTATGAGGTCCATCGGCCGGCCTTGGCCAGTCTGGGAGGCACCGCCGCACATCTCGGCACGGACCCCGGAAGGGCGGCCGCCTATGACGTGGCGCTGCTCGACATCTTCTGGACGTCCATGAGCGGCTATATTCACGCCCTTGCCCTGGCCCGGGCGGAGAATATCGCAGCCAAGGACCTTGCGGCGTATGCTCAAGGGATTGTCAGCATCATGCCGGACATTATGGCGGAATTCGCACAGCAGGTCGACGACGGCCATTATTCCGGCGATAAGTCCAATATCCAGTCGGCTGCGGCCAGTATGGAGCATATCATTCATGCGGCTCAAGCCCGCGGGATCGACGCCAGCGTACTGAGCGCCGCTCACGCCGTCGCTAGGCGGGCCATTGGCACCGGTCAAGGCACCGACGGATTTTCGCTACTGGCCGAGTTGTTCGGCAAGCCAACTGCTTAATCCGGGGGCAGCCGGATGCCTCCTAGAAAACGATCCCGGTGCGTTCACCGGACCGGGATCCATCCTCATCACAATGTGCCTAGCGGTTTAGCTTCTGCCGCCGTCGCGGTTTCCCTGGCTTTCATTTGACCGATTTGCTTCTCCAACCGCTGCTGAACCGTTGCCAATGCGCTCATTTGCTTGTTAATCTCATTCAGCTTCTCCTCATAAACGGCCAGCATTTCATCGCAATATTCGTCCACTTCATACTCCGGATAATTGTCCTTGCAGTTCAATACTTGCTCTATTTCTTCGGTGCTCAGACCTAAGCGCAAGAAGATTTGGATCGTTTTCACACGATCCACAGCCGATTCGTCGTACTCCCGGTAATCGTTTTCCAACCGGTTTGCCGTAAGCAGCTTCTTCTTCTCATAATGCCTGATGGAACGCGGGCTGGCTCCGGTTACCTTGGACAACTGACTGATTTTCATGGAAAATGCCTCCTTTACCCAAAATACTCCGTTCTAATTATAAACTATGACATTAGTGTTAAGGTAAAGAGGCAATTTTTCAAGAACCGCTTTTATCCAGTCAGCGTGCTCCTCAAAAAAGCTGCGGTATAAGATCCGTCCGCTTGCGCGACTTGCTCCGGCCGGCCCTGCGCGACCAGATAGCCGCCCGCTTCTCCCCCGTCCGGTCCCAAATCAACGATCCAATCCGCCTCGCGGATCAGGTCCAGATGATGCTCGATAACGATGACCGTATTCCCTGCATCTACCAGTTTGTTCAGCAAGAGGAGAAGCTGGCGCACATCGGAAGGATGCAGTCCCGTCGTCGGCTCGTCCAGCAGATACAAGGTATGTCCTTTTGTTTTTTTGCTTAATTCCTTGGCCAGCTTGAGACGCTGAGCTTCTCCCCCGGAAAGTGTAGTCGCCGGTTGGCCCAGCTGCAAATAGCCGAGGCCCACCTCGCACAGCAGCCCCAGCTTTTCCGCCAGCTCGCTGTGCCCGCCGAAGAAATGCAAGCTTTCCTTGACTGTCATGTCCAGAAGCTCGGAGATATTTTTGCCCTCATACGTGACACTCAAGATGTCGTCCTTAAACCGCCTTCCGCCGCAATCCGGGCACACGGCCTCAACGTCCGGCAAAAAATGCATATCCAGCAGCAGCACGCCCAGCCCCTGACATTTCTCGCATCTTCCCCCGGGCACATTGAACGAAAAATGCTTCGACGACAACTTTTTCCGTTTGGCTTCCGGCAGTCCGGAGAACAGATTGCGGATCAGCGTAAATACGTCGGTATAGGTGGCGATGTTGGAGCGCATGATACGTCCGATGGGCGCCTGGTCGACCGTAATCCATTTGTCGATATGCCCGAGTCCGTCGATGCTTCCGCATTCCAAGCCTTCCGCGCGCCCCTGAACATGTTGTCGGCCGGCCGGATCGATCAGGTCGAACAGTAACGTCGATTTTCCGGAGCCGGAAACGCCGGTAATCGCAATAAGCATGCCTAAAGGAAGCTCGACCGTAATGTTTTTCAAGTTTCGCGCATACGCGTCCCGGACGGTCAAGAAGGCGCCGGTGCCGGATCTTCGGCCCGAGGATAGCAGCCGTCCATGATCGCTGCTCAGAAATTGCCCCGTGACCGAGCCTGGATCCGACTTCAGCTCCTCCAACGTTCCGGTGCCGACGATCGTCCCTCCTTGCCGGCCTGCGCCCGGCCCCATATCGATCATATAATCGGCTGCTTCCATCACTTCGACATCATGCTCGATCACAAGCACGGTATTTCCCAGATCGCGCAGCTGCTGCAGCACGCCGATGAGCGAAGCGGTATCCTTCGGATGCAGTCCTGCCGTCGGCTCGTCCAGGACGTACAAGACGCCGGTCAGACCCGAGCCTAACAGCGAAGCCAGCCGGAGACGCTGCGCTTCCCCGCCGGAGAGCGTATTGGCCTGCCGGTAGAGCGACAAATACCCCAAGCCGACCTTCGCAACCCGCCTCATGCGCTCCGCGATGTCGTGGATGATCGGGTCCAGTACGTGTTGTCCCGCTTCGAAGAGGGCGGGACGCACCTCTTCCAGCCACGCCATCAAGCGGTGAAGCGGCCATGACGAAATTTCGTCAATCGATTGTCCGCATATCGTGACCAGACGGCTCTCGCTTTTCAGGCGCGTGCCTTCGCAAGCGGGACAAGGGCGGCGGGTGAAATAACCCGACAGCTTCCTCGACTGTGCGGTATCTCCGGTCTGCTCCCGATGCCGCCGGTTCAAATAAGTCAGCACGCCCTCGAACCGGCCTTTTCCGACTGACTTGGGCGCCTTGATACCGGGAAAACGTCCGGCAAACCGCTCGCTCTCCACGCCGTGAAGCAGCAAATCCCGCTGCACCGGACTGTAGTCTTTCATAGGAGCGTCCGGATCAAACGCGAACCCGTAATGCTTCGCCGCAGCCTGAAGCACGTCCGAATAATAGTCGATGAACATGCCGTCCCAAAAGGTGACGCAGCCGCCGCGAAAACTCCGTTCTTCATCGAAAACCAAGCCTGCTTCCAAGCTTGTAACGATTCCCAGCCCGGCGCACGCTTCACAGGCGCCTTCCGGCTTGTTGAAGGAGAAGTGGGCCATCTTCAGCTTGGGGACCGCGCATCGGCATTGGGGACAGCGGTCGGTTCCCGAGCTATGGCTCTCCTCCAAAAGCACTGCCCCGGGAACCGATCCTTCCCCGGCAGGCTCGAACGAAGGCCTTATCGTGGCGCCGCACGACGGACACGGCCGCTCCCCAAGTCTGGCGTACAAAACCCGCAAATACGTATAAATCTCCGTTACCGTCCCCAGCGTGGACCTTGGGTTCCGGTTGGCGATCTGCTGACTAACCCCAATCGATGGGGAAAGACCGGTGATCGATTCCACCTTCGGCTTGTCGATCGCATCCGTGACCATGCCCATCGATTCCATGTACTGCCTCTGGCATTCCTTCTGCAAAATGTCCATCGCCAGCGTCGATTTTCCGGAACCGGACAATCCGGTTAAGACGACGAGCTTGTTCTTCGGAATGCTCAGCGAAACGTGCTTTAGATTATTTTCATAGGCGCCTTGAATGACAATGGCTCCTTCCATCCTGTATCCTCCCTCGTTTCAATCTGAGTTGGTACCACACCTTTCTACATCAAGTATACGTGCCGCACATGACATCTATTGTCATATTGGATCAAACCTGTACCCGAGGGCTTACCGTAAAAATTACGAAATGGAGGATACTGCAATCGAAATGGGAGGAGCGTGGAATGAGGTCAAAACGAAGCGGGCATGAGACGCCGCTTGAAGAAATTGGGGATGGCCCGGATAGGAGCTTGACGCGCAGCCTGCGCCGAAACGCGGACTGCACGCCTGTAACTCCGTTCCGCCGCCGAAGCCGGGCTATTCCTGCTCCAGGACGCCGGCCGTTTCCTGCGATGCCATTTGCTTCTGCGCGGAGGCAACCGGATTCCGGTTGTGCTCGAATTCGTTTATTTCGCTAAATGACTCCATGCTGCGTTCTTGCGTCTGCTCTTCTTCCTTGGGGGCATGGTATTCTGCCATCGGATTCCCTCGCTTGTCGGTCGTTTTGTTTTCGACATGTATAGAATATCCAGTCCGGACAGAATACTATGCACGGACTCCCGCGCTTCACGCCCCAAGCTCCAGCTTGACGCCGTATTCCTTGAGCCAGCAGTTCACCTGCACCAGATAATCCAGAATCGCGCGGGCATCCGTTCCATTCTCTGCAGTGCTCTTGCCTTCCGCAATAAGCCTCACCTTCCCGACATCGATCAGCGCATGAATCGGAGCGTTCGGGTCGTCCAGAATGTCAAGCATCCACCGGCTGATGAGGTCGAGGTAAGCTTTGTCCTTCGTGCTTGGGTAAGCGCTCTTGCGGCGGTTCCGGACATCATCCGGAAGAACGCCTTCGAAGGCACGGCGCAAAATTCCTTTTTCGATATGACCGATGCTTTTCAGCTCGAACGGCACGTTCCACAAATATTCCACAAGCCGATAATCGCAGAACGGCACGCGCACTTCGAAGCCCGTCATCATGCTGGCCCGGTCTTTCCGGTCCAGCATATAAGGCAGGAACCGCATGATGAAAAGGTACGACATCTGCCGCTGCTTCCGCTCAAGCTCCGCTTCCCCTTCGAGAAACGGAATCTCGCCGACAGCTTCTTGAAAACGCCGCTTGCGGTACGCTTCGAGCTGAAGCCTATCCCGAACCTCCGCTTTCAGGACGCCAGTGGTATAGCCGAAATTGAGCAGCCACGGGAAGATTTCGGCATTCAAATACGTCTCTTCATAAAACCACGGGTACCCGGAAAACACTTCGTCCGCGGACTCGCCGGACAGCGCCACCGTCGCGTCCTTCTTCATTTCCGTAAACAGCAAATAAAGCGACGTTTCGATTTCGCCGACACTCGGAAGGTCGCGGGCCCGCATCGGTTCAAGCAAATGCTCGATCAGCTTGTCCGGCCCAAAGACGACGGAATGATGCTCCGTGCCGACATGCTCGGATACCCGCCTGACCCAAGGCTCGTCTCTGTCGCGCCGCAAAAAGTCCTGCTCGAAATCGCGGTCGTTATTTTCAAAATCGATCGAATACGTGTGAAGAGCTTTCCCCTGCTCACGGAAATTTTGGCCGGCCAGCGCCGTCAATCCGCTGGAATCGAGCCCGCCGGACAGCATGCAGACGACCGGCTTATCCGCGATGAGCTGCCGCTTCACCGTATCTTCGAGAAGCGAGCGTATTGTCCGGACCGTGGTCTCGGCATCGTCCGTATGCTTGCGGCTTACCAGGTTCCAATAGCGGATATTGCGGCTGTCTTCGGCCGTAAACGTCACGTAATGGCCTCCTTTGACTTCCTCGACATCCTTGAACACCCCTTGCCCTGGAGTTCGCATCGCCCCCATGCCGAAAAGTTCCGCCAGCCCTTCACGGTCGACGACGGCTTCCACCAGCGGATGGGCCAACAGCACCTTGATTTCCGACCCGAAAATAACGGCGCTTCCTCTTCTGGCAAAAAACAGCGGCTTTACCCCAAGGTGGTCCCGGCCAAGCATCAGCTGTCCGCGCTGCTCATCCCAGATGCCAAACGCATAGATGCCGTTACAATGCCTTACGCAATCCTCCTTCCACTCGACATAGGAATGCAGAAGAACCTCCGTATCGGAATTCGTTTCAAACCGGTGGCCCATTCCTTCCAGTTCCCTTCTCAGCTCCCGGTAATTGTAGAGCTCGCCGTTGTAAGTTAAGGCTATGGTCTGCCCGCCGTCCCGATAAAGCATCGGCTGCTTCCCGCCTTCGGGATCGATGACGATCAAGCGGCGGTGCCCGAAAGCAGCCCGTTGCGAAAACCAGAAGCCTTCGGCATCCGGCCCGCGATGCGCAATGGACCTCGTCATCTCCGTTAATACCGGCCGTTCCTCGGAAAGGTCCTGGGACCAATCCACCCATCCTGTAATTCCGCACATGATTCTCTACCTTCTTTCCTCATCATTTGATTTGCTGCGCTTTCGGCTCTATCGTTGACATCACACCGCCTTAAATTCGACCAAATGTATAAAACGGTCGAAAAAAGAGTGAAAAAATCGACCAAAATTATCCATTGGTCATAAATTAATAATAGGACATTTGAACAATTTTGGCAATCATTGACTATTTAACTGGGTTAATGAATAATAGATAGCAGATCATATACTATGGGGGCATAGGCGGGTCAATGAAACAACCGGACAAAAAACTAAAAATTATCGAAGCGGCAACCGAGCTGTTCCTCCATATGGGGGTCCGGCGGACAACGCTGAGCAAGATCGCGGAGAAGGCGGGGATCGGCAAAGGAACGATCTATTACTATTACGAGGATAAGACCCAAATTCTGATGGATTGCTACATGAGGCATGTCAACCAGATGCGGTCGAAGGCTTTTGGCGAGCTTCAACAAGAAACCGATATTTTGGTGCGTCTGCGAAACATTCTTCGCTATTTAAGCGCAGAGGTGCATCAGGACCCTTTCGTATCCACCATGTTCGAGGAGTACAAAGAATTCCGGCTCGCAGAAATCGAAAAATGCTTCGCCCAATCCGAAGAAGCCGCCGTTCAATTGATCGGCAGCTTGATCCGGGAAGGGCAGCAGCAAGGACATTACGCCCAGGTGCCGCTGCCGCTTACCGCGTTTATGTTGGTCAAAATGATTTTTTCCTACGAGCTCGATTATCCGAAGACGGAACAGAGCGATCACGAATTGAAGCAGTTGCTTCGGCATATGCTGCGCAAACGCTCCGACGATTAAACCGAAGCGGCAGCCTCATGACGTTGAAGCTGCCGCTCGGCCGGACCCGCCGGCTTCTCGAATTCTAGTCCAGCACGGTGCTTTCCCCCGCGGAAGCATCGGCTGGCTTTACGCGAACCAAGTAATAAAGGACGGATACCGCGAAAATGACGACAACGACGCCCCAGAGCGGGATATTCATGCCGAACAGCGGAAGCGAGGTCGTCATCAGGCTGTAGCGGATTACGCAATAAAGGAACACCAGCCCCAGAATCAGCGCAATGGCCGGAATGACGGGATAGGCCACTTTAAAAGGCCGCTCCATATTCGGTTCCTTCACCCGCAGAATGAATAGGGAAAGCATGCTGAGAACGTACATGACGACGGCCCCGAATACCGCAAGCAGGATCAAGGCGTTGGCAAAAGCGGCCGAGCCGGCGCAGACCACGCCGATTAAGCCCGGTACGATGAGTCCCCATACCGGTACGCTTTTGGAATTAAGCTTAGCCAGAAACGGCGGGAAATAACCGGCGCGAGCCAGCGCGTACGTCTGACGGGAGTAGCCGATAATAATGCCGTGCAGGCTGGCAATCAGGCCGAACAATCCGATAATCGCCACGCTCATGGCAAGTAGGCTGCCTTCGCCGTAAACGCTTCCAAGCGCCTGAGGAAGCGGATAATCGGCCGGCTTGCCGATGCCTCCTCCAAGACCGGCGGTAACGAACAGCGTCAACAGCGTAGCTACGGTCAGCGTTAAAATGCCGGAGATAAAGCCGCGCGGGATGTCCCGCTTCGGATTCTTGACTTCTTCCGCCGCCATCGCGCCGCCTTCGATCGCGAGGAAGAACCAGATCGCAAACGGAATGGCCGCCATGATGCCGCCGGTTCCCCCGATAAACGCATTCTCGTTCAGCAAATTCTCAACCTTCACATGCGGCAGCCCCGCTGCGTAAAAAATCGCAAGCCCGATCAATGCGGCGATCGTCGCGCCAAGCTCGATCAACGCGGCTCCTTTCATGCCGACCAGGTTGATCAGAATAAAAAATACGAATACGCCGATGGTCACATAGACCGGTTCAACCGCCGGAATCAGGAAATGAACGTACGCCCCCGTCGAAACCGCAATGGCCGGCGGCGCAAACACGAACTCCATCAGACACGCGATTCCGGCAATAAACCCGCCGAACGGCCCCATGGCCCTTGCCGCGTAAGCCGAAGGCCCGCCGGCGTTAGGAATGGACGTGGACAGCTCGGAGTAGCTGAATATAAAACAGGTAAAAAACACGGTGACGATCAGCGAAGCGATCGCAAGGCCCATAATTCCGCCCTGCTCAAACCCGTAGTTCCACCCGAAATATTGACCGGAGATAACCATCCCGACCGCAATTGCCCAAAGATGAATCGGCTTTAACGTCTTCTTCAATTCATGATTTTCCATACGTCAGTTCTCTCCTTCATGTGGGCTATGAGGACTATTTCAACAATTTCTCTTCGGACGACCCTAGACTAACGCTTTTTTCGGTATTTCGGAAGGCTCCTGTATTATCGTCCCTTCCTTGCAGCAAATATTTGGCGTTTCCTGTGCCAATGCCGTTAGCCGCCGTTTTCGACAATTCTCCGAGTTCCCCTCCCTTCAAGCGGTTGACGATCAATCCCAGCTTCATGTCTTTAAAATCCGACAGCATCGCCGTATCTCCGTCGCTGTCTCCGGCCACGAAGATAGGCCCGTGCCCGTATTTGGATACCAGAAAACGCTCGATCGTCTTCGTCTTTCCTTTGCCTTGCGTCTGGTCGTACCCCTTGCGATATTCCGGCTGGATGACCCCTGCGGCATCCCGTTCCAGCTCCATTGCCAGGACGTGATCCTCCGGGAGGGAATAGCCGTATTTCGGGTTCGACGCAAATTCTTTGACCACATCGATGAAAGAAGCGGAGCATACATAGACGTCGATTCCGTTGTCCATGAACGTTTTATACAGATTTTGCTGCTCCGCAAACGCCCGCAAGCCGGTTTTAATCTTTACTTCGACAACGCCCGCTTTACCTGGCAGCTCGCTCGGACTGATAAACGTTTTTTCGCCGATGGCGTCCTGCAGATTGTAATCGATGGAGGCTCCTGCTAATTCGCGCACTTCCTTCCCCGTCATCCCGGCGAACAAATATGTCACCCATGGATAGCTGACATCCGGACTGAAGGTTCCTCCGATCGCTTCGTAAAGATATCTGGCCTTGGCGACAAAATCTTGATATTGTGGGGTTGCTTTGATTTCCTCCAAAGATTTGGTTCCCTTGAACCCCTTGTAGTTTTCATAAAGATACTTGTAATCCGCGCCCAGATCTTCGCTGATGAGATCGATCTGGACAGGCTTCCCAGCCTTATTATTGAATTCTTTCTTGAAATTATCCTTCGGAATATTGATTTTGATTGCGCTTACAAATTGTTCCGGCGTCATTTTAAATTTCAAGTTCGTAAGCTGGTACGTCAACAAGGTTTCTTCGACATCGTTGAACGCGGAGGTGTTGTCCCAATCGAAGACGGCATAAGGCCTTTTGTCCTTGTTATAGCTTTTGCTGCGGATGCCGTAGTCGTCGATTAAGGCTTGAATCGCCTTGTGATTGGCCGGGGCCCAATGCATAAGGGCCAGTTGTTGCGAAGGGGATGGCGCAGGGTTTTCCGCTTGGGTCTTGACTTCCTGCTGCGTTGTAGCCGATGGGCTGCAGCCTGCCGACAAGCTTACGAATGCGGCGGCTAAAATCAAAACGACCTTTTTGGTGGTTTTCAAGCTTTCCGGTGGTCTTGCCGTTCTCTTTGGTTTGGCCAGCCTCATACTTTATCTCCCGCCCTTTCTAGTTTTGATCCCAATCCTTTTGGAAACAAAAAAATGCCTTGGAGCAGAAGCGTAATCGTACACTTCTGCAGCCATGGCACCGTTGCCCTGTTCTATCCACTTGTATAAAAAGATATTAAAACCAACCGCCTGAATTTGCAACACTTAATTTTTTAGAAAATTTCGCCGTTTACATTTTTTACTGTATCGCGGGTGACGATTTGATGCGGAAGATACGTTCTGAGCGTGGGCGGACCCGCTCCGTCCAGCACTTCCTGAAGCGTTCGGACAGCCTTGTAGCCGATCTCGTAAATCGGCTGGGCGACGGTCGTCAACCGCGGCAGCGACATGCTGGCGATTCTCGTGTTGTCCAGCCCAAGGACGGACACCTGATCGGGTACCCGGATGCCGCTTCGATAGAGGAAATAAATCGCTCCCAGCGCCATCTCGTCACTAGCCGCGAATAAGGCGGTCAGCTCCGGATTTTTGTTCCACAGTCTCTCCATCGCCGCATAGCCGTCGTCATAACGGTAGTTCCCGAACTCCACACACCGGGCGGAATCGAAGTCAAGCTCGTTTGTTCTCATCGCTCGCATGAAGCCCTGCAGACGGGACATTCCCGCGATCGGGTCCAGGTGCGGCCCGCTAATCATGGCGATCCGCCGGTGCCCGCAATCGATCAAATATTGCGCCGCATCGAAGCCAGCCTGCTCGTCGTCGATTTTGACCGAAGGAATGGCGTACTCCAGGCTTTGCGTGGAAGCCAGTACGACCGGCATGCCGAGCTGATTGAAGATGTCGTAATAATCGGGATAGACCGGCTCGCTGGTGAACACGAAGCCGTCGATCTGCTTCTCCTTCATGCTCCGGAGCGCCGAGATCATCCGCTGCTTGTCCTTATCGGTGTTGCAGATGATAATGTTATGCCCGAATTCCTGCGCCGCATCCTCCATGCCACGAAACATTTCGGCATAATAATAATTAGAAATATCAGGAATTAAAATCCCCAATGTTTTCGTCTTTTTATGGATCAGACCTCTTGCCAAAGCATTGGGGTGATATTTCAATTGTTCGATCGCGCGGAGAACCCGCTCCCTTTTTTCCTTCGTGACTTTGTCCGGCGCATTCAACACCCGCGAAATGGTGCTGATGGACACGCCCGCCAATTTTGCAACATCTTTTATCGTGGCCATAATAGACAGTACTCTCCCGATACAAGGGAATGAGTATGAAAAGGTTTTCATACCTGTTTCATTGTAAATGATTTGCCATCCTTCGTCAAATCGATCGACTTATCGAACCTGCGGCAATAGGGCTTCCAAGGAAAGCTCGACCGTGCTTTCGTACACCAGATCGGCATGGGCGAACAGCTCTTTCGCCCCGATCGCAACCGCGAACATGCCCGCTCCTTTAATGGCCTCTACTCCCGCCGCCGCGTCTTCGACGCCAATGCAAGCGCCGGGCTCCACTTCCAGCAAATGAGCGGCTTTCAAAAAGATTTCGGGGTCCGGCTTGCCGCGCAGCACCGTCTTGGCATCTACAATCGCGTGAAACTTGTCCTTGAGGCCGAGCGACTCGAGAACCGCAAACGCGTTTTTGCTGGCCGACGCCAGTCCGATCTTCAGCCCTTGGGCTTGAATCTCGTCAATAAATTCGCTGATGCCCGGTAATACGTCCGCAGGACTAATATTTTGAATTAAGGTCAAATAATGCTCGTTCTTTTTGTCCGCAAGCGCGATTTTTTGTTCCTCCGTAAAATCGTGCGCTTTGCCGCCGAGAACGAGTATTTTTTCCAGCGATTCCATGCGGGAGATCCCTTTCAGCTCCTCGTTGAATTCGCGCGTAAACGGGATGGACAGCTCCTCGGCTAGTGCCTTCCACGCCTCGTAATGGTATTCGGCCGTGTCCGTAATGACACCGTCCAGATCGAAAATGACCGCTTGCACCGGTGTGTTCATGTTCTGCTTCCCCTTTCCATAAGCCAAGCTTAAGCCGCTCGGTTAGTTTGCTTTCAAGGCTTGCTCCAACGGCCGATTGGGCTGCAGCGTCACTTCGTCCCCGTACAGCTTGAGCGTCAGCGTTTCGCCTTCTTCCAGCGTAAGCCGGATGCTCTGACGGTCGATATCCACGGCGATCTTTCGTCTGCGGTATTGAAGACGGAACGAATACCGGTCCCACTGCCCCGGAATTGCAGGCGCCAGCGATAGCCCGCTCTCTTTCAAGCGGAGGCCGGCAAAGCCATAGACGATCGACATCCAGGTGCCGCCCATGTTCGCCATATGCAGACCGTCTTTGGTATTGCCGTGCGTATTGTCGAGATCGAGACGGGCCGTTTCGATAAAATAATCGTAAGCTTTGGCATCGTATCCCAGCTTGGAGGCCATAATACTGAAGATGCAGGAAGACAGCGACGAATCATGGGTCGTGATCTTTTCGTAATAGGTATAAGAGTTGCGGATCGTATCCAGCTCCTGCTCGTCCTCCAACAAGAAATGGGCGAGCACCGTATCCGCTTGCTTGCACACCTGGTAACGGTAGAGCGTCAACGGATGGTAATGCAGCAGCAGCGGGTATTTTTCTTCCGGCGTGTTTTCAAAATCCCAAACCGCTTTTTGCAGGAACGTGTCGTCCTGAGGGTTAATACTCAGCGTCGGATCGTACGGCAGATACATGCATTCCGCCGCTTTGTGCCATGCTTCCGCCTCCTGCTTCGTCACATTCAGCCGCACACACAACCGGTCTAAAGTCTCCGGGGCGATTTCAGCCAGGAGCCCGTATGCCTTCGCCGCCCACTTCAGATTATGCTTGGCCATCGCGTTGGTATAATAGTTGTTATTGACAACGCATGTATATTCGTCGGGGCCGGTAACGTTGTCGATCCGGAACTCGCCGTTCAGATAATGGCCCATATCCAGCCAGAGACGCGCCGTTTCAAACAGCAATTCGGCGCCGTACGTTTTCATGAATTCATCGTCTTGTGTGCCGATATAATACTGAATGTAGCTGTAGGCGATATCCGCGCTAATATGATACTGGGCCGTGCCCGACGGGAAGAACGACGAGCATTCCGTGCCGGAAATCGTGCGCCAAGGGAACAAGGCCCCTTGCTTATGCCCCATTTCTTTCGCCCGGGCCCGCGCCTGATCCAAGGTCGAATAGCGGTAAATCAGCAGTTGACGGGCAATGTCCGGCTTCGTCATCAGAAAGACCGGGAACATGTAAATTTCCGTATCCCAGAAATAATGGCCTTCGTAGCCTTCCCCGGACAAGCCCTTGGCCGAAATATTGCTGTGTTCGTCCCGGCCGACCGATTGGAGCAGATGATAGAGGTTAAAGCGGATACCCTCCTGCAAACTGCTGTCTCCTTCGATATGGATGTCGGCGTTTGCCCAAAAATCGTCAAGATACGTTTTTTGGGCATCCAGCAGGTCTTCAAACGTCAGCCCGCCGAGCTGTTCATGAATGCCGATGGCCTGTTCGACGAGATTGTCCCGGTGGCGCAAAGTATCCGTATACACGTTCCACTTCGTCACCCGAACCGGTTCGATCAAATCAAACGTCAGCACGGTTTCGCCGTTCTCGCTCTTGACTTCGGCCGCGCCGGATGCCGTATGGCGGCTGACGCAAGCCGTTTTCAAGCCGGACGCCAGAGTGCGGTCCACCGCGTAGACGCATCCTTGCTTTTCCCCGGCTTCCTCCACTTGCAGACGTTTGGAATGACCGGAGGCGACCCGGGGATCGTTCGGATCGGCAAAGTTGGACACGTCCCCGTTGACGGTCGATACCACTTTGACCCGCCCGGTGAAATTGACCGGCTCGATCCGCAGATCGATCGCAAACAATTCTCTGACGGTCATGGAAACGACGCGCCTGAAATGGAGCTTCACTTCTTTGCCGCCCGGAGAACGCCAGTGCACTGTTCTTTCGGTATAGCCGCGATCAAGATGAAGCCGCCGCTCGTAGGCAACCGCTTCCCCGGCAAATAAAGAGAACTCTTCTTCCTCGTCGCCCAAATAGATTTTGATCGTTTGCGCGTCAATGATATTGAGCAGCTTCTGCTGGGTCCCCGGGAAGGCGTAAAGCTTTTCTCCATAAGGGATTTCGATCACATCATGAAACGCGTTCTGGTACGTGCCCCGGATCGAGACCATCTCCGGCCGGTAGCCTTCTTCAAAGTTGCCGCGAACACCAAGATACCCGTTGCCTAAAGAAAATAAGCTTTCCAGATTCAGCAAAGCTTTCGGAGTCAATTCATTGTTCGTCAATGTCCACGTCATCGATTATCACTCCCGGACGTAATTTAAATTTGAAAAGCTTTTCAATTTTAATCAAAGCATAGCTTCTAGCCTATTGAACCATTCCACTCTATTATTAGTGAGATTTCAGGTAGTTGTAAAGTGGTTTTTTTCGCTGATTTCGCTTTACTTTTTGACGTGTTTTGCCGTATGATCATTTTATTTAGCCACTATCGAGAGAAGCCGCTGTTTTTCCCGCTGTTAGCGGAGAAATATTTGAAAAGCTTTTCAAATCTGAGTCCACATTTTCCAACTGATCGGCAACGGTTTTATTTCTTTCAAAAAACAGGGAAACCCGCCAATTGATTTGACGGGTTATAAACTTAAAGTCCAAGCGTTAAAAAATCCTATTTCTGTCCTGTCCATCGGTGCGTGTCTTGTCCTCCTTCCGGATGATATTCATTAGATAACGTTCTCTTCATTTTGGTTTCAAATTGCATTTCATCTCGTAATCGTCTTAAATCATATTTTTTGCTTCCGTTTAATTAACTCCCGATTTTCCCATAGAAGCATGCGCAAGTTTGATTTTGACCCTTGAATAACAAAATGCGGAATTCGTCTTTGCTTTGCAATTTCAACGCAGCTCCAGGTAGCTCGATGCGATGTTGCCGTCAGTAGAAAAAATAAGGCATCGGCTTTGCTTAAATCCGAGTGAATTCGTTCCGGGGCATCGCCGCTATCATGTATGAGTATTGCACCAGTCTCCGCTACCACCCCCTCGAACCATTTCCGCAGACCGCCGACAATTACGATTTTACATTGATCCAAGAATGGATCCGGCTTCGTCTTCTCGGCTGGCCTTTTGAGCAAAGATGGCTTATTCGCTTTGAATTCCTGCTCGATCGCAGACTGTTTTGTTTTCCGGTACAGTCGGGATAATCGGGCAAATCGCCCTTCGTGAGCAACATTGAATAGACATGGATCACCGTGGTTAGGCTGTTGAATTTCAATATCCCGTCGGTGCAATGGATATCGGTTTTGTGAATTGTTGATGTCCACACAGTACCAGGTGAAATGATCTCCGAGCTCGACATATCCATCAAATTGGCGGACGGGAGCATAGGTATCGTCTCCTTGAAGCAGGAGCTCGATTTCATATAGCGTCATGCCGTTTTGTTGCTTGCCTGGCGTGCAGTGCACTTCGGCTTCATGCTCAAGCCCATGTTGATGGACCATCGATTCCGTTACGTTAAACGTTGTTCCGTCCTCCAGCACGATGTAACCGCCATGATCGCGACGATAGAACGTACCAACATAAGAATCCCGACTCACCTCCGGTACGCTTGGTGCTGATTCAATCGAATTATCGCTTATCTGTACATGATCTTGAGATCGCATCTGCCCATTTCCTTGCTGAAACTGCTCCAAAAGATCCATCAAGTCAAAAATTTTCCTTATCCGAGCCCGAAGAACAGATCCGTTCTCCAGATTGACTTGCCGAAGCTCCTGGTAAAGCTTGTCCGATTCCGGCAACAAGGAATTTAAAAGAAGCGGGATAAGCTCTTCCGTGCTATTCTGTCCCTTCCTCTCATGCCGTTGTTTCCATTGTTCCAATTCACCTTCCATTTTTACCACATTGGCTTTCATTTCTTCGACTTTCAATTCGGCATCTTTCACCAGATCCAGCAGAACGTTTTTATCCTTATTCAAACCATCCAGCCGAGCTTCCAGCTGAATCCGGCAGGCTTCCGCCTCCGATTTTTCCTTCAGCGCTTCTTCTTTCAATATCATGAATTCCGCCGCTAATTGCTTCTTTTCGCTTTCGATTTGTTCCAGCTTTTTCGTTTGAGCTCCAAGCTCCTTGCGCAGCTGCTCGGCTTCCTTTTCCCTTGTCTGGCGTAAAGCAACCTCGTTCTTTAGCCTTTGCTCCATAACAGTATGCTTATCGTCGTTGGAACGGTCATCTTGCGGGCTCTTCGCTTCCGGAGCCTTCTCTTTTATGCCTTCTTCAAACTCTCTTATGGCCTCTTCCCAAGATGGTCTGTCTGACGCGCGGCCAGGATGAAACCGGAGCGCCCAATAAACGTGCCATCGTCCAAATTTTAAGATGTTATCCTCTTTCGCAGCCAGAAATGTTTCCAGGGAGCTGGGAGATTCGTTTTTTAACAAATCGAACACGGCGAATATGATAACCCAACAAAGTCGTTCTCGATCAGAAGTGAGATAATGTTTTTGTAGCTGGAAGAGTAGTTTATGAAAGAGTGCATCGGGAAATTTCTTATACTTGGAGAAAACGATGGGGAAATGTAAGAAATGGGCTATTGCTCGTTTTTGTTGAACAGATAGTTCATTAATTAAAAATCTGAATTTATCGATCGGGAAAGGGAAACTTATCTCTTCTTGTATAGCTTGCATAAAAGTCGGCTTTTGTTCCTCATGTCCCTCCGATAAGGAGCTAATTTGACGGACTTCGGCCTTTTCGCTCATGAACACCCTCCTATTTCATGAATAAAACACCATAATTTAGGATTCGATGCTCAATTCCTAATTCCTCCAATTTATACATAAATACTTAGGACCCAGTTAAAATTTCCTGCCTTCCCGGGCTCCCCGCAAAGCGCCCGGATTCACCTTCTCAACCTTGCTTTGCGGGGCGGTGCAGCGACCGGAAGCGGATTCACTGTCTTGGCGGCTTGTTATATCCTCTGTCCCCGTAGGGCTGCAATTTCTCCAGCCACGGTTTTTCCATCATTTTGAGCTCCCACTTCATATCCGTCACATCATCCGTTTTCTGCTCCTCCAGCACCTCATAGGTGAAGGCTTCGGCCCCGAGCTCCTTCCAATCCTTTTGCAGCTCTAAATTGGCGAATCTCCCCATATCCAGCTGCATCTTGATGGTCATCCATTTGTTTTTCAAGTTCGGATAGCTGTCCACGTAAATTTTGCCGCTGACTTTGTTTGTAATTTGGATGACACCCATGTAAGTCTTAATCTGCTTAAATTCCTCCAGCAGCTCCTTGCGTTTGCTCTTATCCATTGTTTTGCTTCTCCTTCCGGGCCCGTAAATCATAAATACCGGGCGATAATCCGAACCAGCTTGGCCGGAAATTCATTTAAATTCGTAATATCCAGGAATCGCTCATTCCCGTAGATTTGACTAATAACGTCCTTGTCTTGGCCGATCGCGGCGGCAAGAAATGTAATTCCTTTCCGTTCATATTCGGCAATTGTCTGATGCATGTCTTGAATCGCGTAACTTCCGGTATAATCGTCCATGGATTTCGGCTGCCCGTCGCTAATGCTGATCAAGAGCTTCGTCTTTTGCGGCGTGACAGCCAGCCGTTCCGCAATAATTCTTAAAGCCATGCCATCACGATTGTTGCTTCTGGCCCGAATTCCCATCAGTCGGAAACGGTCATTCGCATCGGTTCGATCAAAGTCGGTATAGGCATAAACCGACATTTGCTCCAGTCTGGAAGTATCTGCCGTATCGCCATAGATCAAAACGGGGATATGACACAGCTGGCAAAATTCATATACGGCGATCACTGCGCGCTTGGCCGCTTCCAATCTGCCAAAAGCCGTCATTGATGCCGATTCGTCCACCCTCAGACCGACCACAAGCGAAGGCGATTCCGTCGGAGGACGTTTTTTGGCAAAATACCTGAAATCCCGGTAAGCCACGCTGTCCGCTTGAAATTTGCTGCCATAATAATGATTCCTGGCAAAGTCAAAAGAAGCCTCGTGCTCCAGCAGCGGAAGCGTCTTTCTTGCAATTTCCCGCACGATGGGCATCAGTCCTTTGCTTAGACGGATATATTCCTGCTGGCTTGCCTGATCGTAATCCGGACGGTGAACGACAAGCTTTACCCTATGATGAATGGAATGGGACACCACTTCCCGCGCGTCTTGGTTCAGCTTTTTGCGGAAATCGCGCTCTTGCCGCTTCGCCTCCTCTGACGCGGGTTCAGGGTCAGCCGGATGATAAGCGGGGGCGTTGCTTTCCCCCAAATCCGAACTTTCCATTCCGGTATCATCCTCGGAACCATCGGAATCATCGGCGCGATCGGACGAGCTTTCGTCGCTGTCCGCGCTTTTTTTCAATGCGATCGCGTCATCGTCCGTAGGATGATCCAGATCCAAGCGGGAACTGTCGACATCTCCCCATGTCCTGATCTCTAGGGCGTCAGAATCCCGTTTTTTTTTACTTGAGCTTCAACCTCCTCCAAGCTTGCCGTCAAGCCATGGCTTGCAAGCGCATCTTCCAGCAGCTTGATTTCCTCGGAATCGGTTGTGATCTTGTAGATGACTTTATGATAAAGGGATTCATTCACAGGAGCCCCTTCGGCGACCGCATCGGCCCAGTAGAAATAGGAGCGCATTCCGGCTACCCCTTTAATGGCATTGGCCCGGGCGGTTTTGTCCAAAATAATAATGGTGTCTGCCAAAACGTCCAGTACCCGTTCATTTCTGTAACCGGTTTTGGCCATGGCGCGTTCCATCATCACTCCTTTCGTCGGCAGATCCATCTTTTCCGAGTGCTGAACTCTGTCGCGCAATGCCTCGTTTAACGGCCTGGCCCCTGCGTAGCTGCGGTTTGTCGTGATGACCGCGATAAAATCCGGATGTCTGCGCACGATTTCCGTAGGAAGATTGAGGCTACCGTCCAGCTCCAGGGCAGAATTCAATGCCATTAACACCGCGGCATCCCGAACGACGTTCGGCTCTTGGATTTCCAGGACGTACCCCTTCTGATAAGCCCGGACAATCTCGGAAGGGTAGAAACGATACTCTACCGCTTCGCCGTCAGCGTTTTCCGCGGCCAGCTTCAGCAGCTGCTTCATCTTTAAGGCAGCCTGCTCCGGGGCGATTCCCAGGACGTCGGTCAAAACTCCGGCTGCGCTTTGAAAACCGTCGCTCTCGTACAACGCCTTCAAAGCCGCCCGGTCCGCAGGCTCCAGCTTCTCGAGCCGTTCCGAGGAAATTACGGGCAAAATCGCGCCGATAATGTCCGATTTATCCATATCTGCAAAGCAGGTGACCTTTGTATACGGCAGCCCGAAATTCGCCGATAATGCTTTGGCGAGCTGCGTTTTGCCCGAGCCGGCGTCGCCCTCCAACAAAATGTTGGCGATTTTCATTTCCCCGCGGTGCCAGTTGCGCTTGACTTCCGCACAGATGCGCCGTTCTTCTTCGCTGGCCTTATGCGTTGACGGCTTTTGCCACACAAGCGCTTGTTCCGCATCGGTCAGTTGTCTTGCAGGAGACAACACATATTCCTGATTCATTCCTATCCACTTCCCCTAATCCAAGTTAATACCCCATATCCTTCAAAATTCTGGATAACGTGCGCAGCCGTTCCCCGATCAGCTCGTCGTCATCGCTCAGAGCCTGATTGAACAGCTTGATATCTTCATTGATTCGCTCATTGTCCGTACAGATGGCCACGGTCATGGCATCCCCTTGCAGACCGACCCGGTCGATGACCGGCTCCTGCGGATCATACAAATGCTCATACCGGTAAGCTTCGCGAAAATGCGCCATCGTCCGGCAAATCAGAATGGACAAATCAAGAACGCGATGGAGCGGGAGCTCCTCCGATTGCCGGGACCATTTTTCCCCCGTGTATCGCCACACCTTCGCCGAAATATCGACTTTCCCCCTGTCATTCCATTGGGCCAATCCCAAGGAAAGACCTTTGGCATCCGTATTGCGGGCGAATCGGCCGTCAACCTGCTCATAATTTTCGGAAACAACAACTGGCTTATGCTTTAACGTAGTCGGTAATTTCATGTTATGACCTCTTTTCATTTATCAAATCAATAATTTAATAAATTACTAAATTACTAAATTACTAAATAGCAACTTCATTGTATCCTTCACTTGATCGAATGTCAACCCGTTGACTAACCCGGTGCTTCAAAAAGAAAAAGAGCCGTTTCAGCTTCCCTTATTTTTGGGAAACCCGGCTTTTTATTGAAAGGAAATTAATTATATTATAAGTTAAGTAATATATTTACAATTCAATTGACAATTTAAGGTGAGGTGAATAATGAACGGACGGCTTAAAGCAATTTTATTAATATTTGGACTTGGCTTTTCCAACTTGGGGAATTGGATTTATTTTGTCGCAATTAACATTATGGTTTTGAATATTACGGGATCGGCGACTGCACTTGCAGGTCTATTCGTCATTAGACCTATTGCTATGCTTGTAACCAATTTCTGGTCCGGCAGTATTATCGACCGTATCAATGTTAGGAAACTCATGATATTTGTTGATGTCATTAGAGGCATCTTAATCGGCTTGATTCTTTTCGCTCCTTCGTTGTTCGTTATTTACGCCTTAATGTTTGTCATTAATTTATTCGGTTCATTTTTTGGCCCAAGTTCCTCCGTATATATAACAAAGCTTATTCCAACAGAAAAACGACAACGATTTAATTCTTTGATTAGTATGACTAATTCCAGCGCATTTCTGTTAGGACCGGCCATTTCCGGTTTGCTAATTATGACAGTCGGTGTTCATTTTTGCATCGTATTTAATGCGATAAGTTTCATTATATGCGCTTTTATCATTTTCCTGCTTCCTGACGTAGAAAATAATAGTGAACAGGTTCGCGGAAAAATCTCTTTCCACATATTGGCCAATGATCTAAGGACAGTGGTTAAATTTTCAAATTCATCAACATTTTTCATCTCTATCTATATTTTATTTCAAGCTGCTGCGCTAATAGGATATGCGATTGACTCGCAGGAAGCTGCTTTCATTAAAATGGTTTTGAAATTATCGGATATGGATTACGGCAATATCATAAGTATCACTGGCGTGGGATCGTTACTGGGATCTTTTTTAGCGGCATTAATTTCACAAAAAATATCTTATCGTTGGTTTATGAGTTATGGCATATTACTGACTACTTTTTTTTATATCCTATTTTATGCATCTTCCAGTTTTATAACCGCAGCGCTATCATTTGCATTGTTGGGTTTTTTTATGTCTTTTGCAAGCGCGGGATATGCCACATGTTTTCAAAATCACGTCCCTCCCGAAATGATGGGGAGATTCGCCAGCATAGCCGATATGATTCAAGGTACTATTCAAATTATGATCACACTTTTAGTCGGTCTGTTAGCCGATCTTACTTCACTGCGGCTATCCTGTCTCCTTTTCGCAGGATTTGCATGTTTACTTTGTATCCTTCTTTGCTTAAAAATGCTTGCACCAACGTCTAAATCAGAAAACGGAGCCCGCAAACCTGCGTGACTCCGTTTTTTTTGTTGTTAGGACGAGTAACCAACCGCCAGGCGCTCCTCGATTTGGGAGCACATTGCCTCCTCGGTTTCCAAGCCCGCCCAATACATCTTGAGCTCCTGATTGATGACGGACAGCTCTCTTGCGCTGACCGCCAAGTCCGTAAAATATCGAAAGCCGGGAATCGTTTCGCGAAATAGCGAAAACCGCGACGGAAGATACCGTTTCTCTTCCCCTACCCACTCGGCGGCGGATTTTCTCGCAGGAAGACTGTACGTGTTCTGCCGAACGAAAAGCTGAGCTTTGTAGCCGGTCAAAAATTCCACCAGCTTGGCGGCGGCGGCTTTGACGCGCGACTGACGATTGATCGCAAGCCCGATGTTCAGCAGCATCGTCATCGGCGTACCCAGATGCGGTACAGGTGCGATGTCAAAGGATACCTGCTCGCCAAGCAAATAATTCAAATAAAAATAACTGGTCATGATCATCGACGCTTTGCCCTTGGCCAGAAGCAGCTCCGATTCGCCGGTCGTCACCCCTTCTGATAGTAAGGGAATACTATGCTTCATCTCCCCGCAGTAGCGAAGCGCGTCCATCATCGGCGTACCGGCAAGCTTAAGCCGGCCGTCTTCGTGCCGCTCGAACTTTCCTCCGGTCTGCAGCAGCAAAAGAGGCCAGCGGTTCGACGAATACAAGTCGCAATGAAAACCAAGCCGTTCGCCCGAAATGGCAAGCCGCGACGAATAGTCGATCAGATCGTTCCACTGCCAGCTGCTATCCGGTTCGGATAAATGGGCCGCACGAAAGTGCTCCCGGTTATAACAAAGAATGAGCGGAGAAAAAATAAACGGCTGCACGAGCTGGCGGCCATTCACCTTAAACGCGTCCGACAGGAAGGAATACAAATCCGGATTGCGTTCCATCGGCTCCAGCAGCCCTTCGGCTCCGTTCTCCACACATTCCTGAAAATTCATAAAGTTCATCATGACCACATCAAGGATGCCGCCGGACAAGTACTCGCTGATATACCTGAAGTTGGTGCTGGATGTAGGCACGGCTTGTACGCGAATATGCGGGTTTTCCTCCTGAAAGATGGACAACAGCTGATGAATCCCCGCTTCTCCGGTGACGGAGCTGTGAAAGCCCAGCTTTACCGTGACGAAATCCCCGTCCAGAGGACCGATAACCTTCGTACCGACGCGCGGTATTTTTTCGATCAGTCCCTCCGAAACGAGAACCTCCAGCCCTTTTCGCACCGATTGATTGCTCAACTGGAACTGCGCGGCGAAAGATTTTTCGGAAGGCAAATAGTCTCCTACCGGCCGCTTTCCTGTCAATATGTCTTCCCGCAGCGTGCTGACGAATTCGCTCAGCCGCTCACGGGGCTTTTTGCGACTTGTCCTTTCTACCATCCTTAGACCTCATTTCCATCCGATACACGGTAAAAAACAGGAAACAGGGACGAATCCTGTATCCGCTCTATTCGTTGTTATTATAACAAGGTCCCAATATTCCATGTCAACATACGAAGGATTCACGGCATAACGATGCCGCTATACCGTGAATCCCGTCACGCTTAAGAAAGCGAAAAGTTGCCGGCGCTGTGTTTTACCGTATCGTTTTCCGCCGGCAGCGCCGTCCGGTTGACCTTCTCTTCCAGGCACGATGTCATGAAGAAGTAACCTCCGCTTCCGAAAGCGCCGTCCGCCGCTTCATACTTACCGCCCGTGAAGTGAGCGCCGACGGCCTTCAGCTTGTTCGTCCCGCCTTGGATCTGGAAATGTGCCGTGTCCGCGTCCACTGCGGCGCTCCTGCAGTTTCCGAAATTCCACGTGATGACGTTCGTCGGATCGATGCTCTTCAGGAACGCCTTCTCGCCGTTCGTTCCGCTGAATACCGTGCCGCCGTCGATTGCGATCCACTGGTCTGGTTTATTTTTCGGATTGTTGACGTCGCCGACCTTGTCCCATGCGCCGGTGAACAAGAAGCAGCAATCCACAAGTCCGCCGCCCTGCATGACGATTTCACGCGCGCCGACCTTAACCGTACCTCCTGCCTGTGGCAGTCCCTTAAACCAAGTATTGATAAGGGTCAGCTTATCGATGCTCCCCAAATTGACATCCTCGACGTTGTAAAACTCACTGTTGAGAATCGTCAAATCCCCGCTGCACGGCATATAACCGACTTGGTTCGTTCCCGAGCGGATCGGACGGGCGATTTCATAGCCCGTCAGCATGCCGAAGGAGCAGCTGTCGATCATATTTTTCCTTGTGCCCCGGGAGGAGCTTTTCGAAATCGTTACCATCTCTTGCGCCGTACAGCCTCTCATCTGCAACCCGTCCATGTTGACCCAGAACGAGCCTGAATTCGCCATTTTCACGCCGGGCTTCGTATACGTCACGACGGCATGGCAATCCTCAAGCGTCAGGTCGGTAAGCCGCTTGTGCGCGACGATCCGCGATGCGATATGCTTCTTGACGGTCACCCGCTTGGCGCTGTCGCCCCAAGTCGAGCCGCTGTTCGCGAACGACAACAGGCCGGAGTTGTTGATATACGTCAGATCGTGCTCGAATTGACCGTGTGTCACGAACGGGCCGTACTCGTCGCCATCTCCGTGACAGTTCTCAACCATGCAGTAGGCCGCGCACGTAAAATCGTTCAAGTGACGGGCATTGCTCGTGTTGCAATCCCTGACGTGGCCGTACAGCACGTTGATCTGCTGCGTCAAATAGCCGGTACCGCCCCAATCGCGTTCTTCCGGGTTCATCAGTTGACAGCGCTCCGTCACATAATGGGTGTTGTACCTGCGCATGACGACCGGCCAAAACACTTTGGTCGCCTTGATGCCCGATGCGTCGCATTCAACCGCGAATTCGTACGCGACCGGATTCGAGCCGATCTGGTCCCAAGTCGGGAACGGACGGGTGCTCGTGCCGTTAGGCGGCACCGGGATACCGATAAAGCTCATGTTCCGCACATGGCATCGGAAAACGGGGTTGATCTTCCTGTAGGTCAACTGGCGTCCCTTCGCCAGCGGCCAGCCGAGCTTATAATTGCACCGGACATGGGTGGCATCGAGAATTTCCGTTACTTGGATCAGGTAGTCGAGCTCACGCTGCGCGTTTCCGCCCGGATTGTTCTTGATTTGCGCATGCCACCAGCTATCTACCACGAAAATAGACGAATCGGCGACCTCGAAAATATCCGAGTACTCCGGCAGCTCTTCACTCAGCGTCACGGTGTGGACCATGTCGGTTTTGACCCCCTGGAAAAATATAACGGCGCCAAACGGGTTGTCTACCTTGTTCAGCTCGATCCCCTCGGTCGTTACGGTGTGTCCCTGAAAATCAATCTCGATGTCGCTGCGGTGAAACACATGGCGCTTGACGAAATTCAGATCCGAGTACGCTTCGACGCGGCGGATCGACAGATCGTTGACCAGCGCGTCCAGCGCCCCGTCCGCATTCGTCTTCGCATCGAAAATGCCGAACCAGCGAAAATCTCCCACCCCGTTATGCACCACTTCAAAGCAGCCTTGACCTTTCGCCGGCTTGTGTACCGTGCCGCCGTTATCGGTTTTGGCACTGCCTGCCATATAGCGAACCAGCTTGCCTCCCCCGTCGCCGCTCTTGTAGTAGCCGCCAACGAACACATGCAAGCCGTCCTTGAGCTGGCCGGGCGGGAGCGACGTCAGCTCCTCCACGCTGGCGACCCATATCACTTGACGATCCCCTTTGCCGTTCGATTCCAGACTTTCCGCCGAGGCAAACCGCGTGCCGCCGAAGGCGCTGCCGGCCAGAATCGCCCCTCCGATTCCCAAGGTTTTCAGCACTTTTCGTCTGCTGATCGCTTCGTTCGCCTTACCGTTTGTTCCATTTTCTGAGTAGAACATCGTTCAACAGCTCCTTTTCGCCGGATATCCGTTTTCCGATTTGAACTTTTCATTCTGGTTCCATATTGGTTTACAAAACATTAAGATCATCAAACAAGTAAAGACTTCTGGTTTGTTTCAGGTTTGTTTTCTACATCCATCATTCACTAAAATGTAAGCGTTGTCAATTCTTTTTTTGTAACTATAAAAAAGAACCCGAAAGGCTTCGGGTTCATAGGCTTGCTGTTCAATGATTTCAATACCATAGATCCGCCGCTTGGATGTCCTGCAGCGCGGTCAAAAACGATTTTTCGTTATCGACGTACAGCTCGGTATCGAGATAGTACAGCTTTTTATCCTCCAGACACTGCTTGATGTAATCCTCGTTCACGATTCTTTTGTCCTTGACATTGGCCGCAAACGCTTGAAGCTTGGGCCGTGCGGTTTGACGATAGTCCAGCCACGAATGATGAAACCCGGCCGATTCCTCCAGGCAGTAGATGTCTGGATAGAGCCCTTCGGCAATCCCTTTCTTCCTTAGATAATCCGCCGAGAAAGGCATGCTTCTGAAAAATCGTCCGGTCATCGCGAATACGCGATAGCTCCAGTGAGGAGCACCGTGATTGGAGCGGCAGAATAGATTTAGGAAAAAGACGGAATAGTGCATTTTGACGGTAATGACTTGACGTCTTTTCACCTCGGAGACAATCCGGTCCGCCATTCGGCTGTCGATGATCTCGTCGAAGTCGGCCAGAATGATGACATCGTCATCCTCGACCCGCTCCCGCAAAATGTCGGAGCACCGGCTTCTCTGATACGCTTCGTTATGAAATGCGCTGTTGTAGCTCAGCAAGCGCCAATACCAGCGGTCAAAGTTCGCCGCTTGGCAAGTTTCCGGGTTAAAATACAACTGGTGCCGCTCCGGCTTGCGAAACGCGTTGTCGGCATGAAGCGAATGGTAAATCACCTTCGGACCGAGATAAGCAGGATCGAAGTTTCTCGGCTTGTCAGCATAGCTGAATGTCTTATTGGCTTCGATCACGTGAAGCTCGTCGATCCAGCGGGCATCTTCTTTCAATTTGATTTCCGCCACCCGGTTTTCGTTGAAAAACGGGCAAAATTCATAAATTTTCATGACCGGAAACTCCCTTCTCCCGTAGGTGTGAGCGTATGAACCTCAATGCAATGGCGCAAATTCCCGGCAAACCGGCGCACCAGCCCGACAATCGTTTGTTCTTCGTAGTGCAGCATGCTGTAGTAACAAGTCAAGCTCAACCTGTCCCGCTTTAAGCAAGCCGTCATGTTTAACCAATAAGCGGAAGGGTTGTCCGGCGCGTTGGTATTTCCGTACGGAAGGGTCAACGGCTCGTAGAAATCGTCGGCTTGCCAAGCCGTTTCCTCCGATTGATAATGGAACAGCATGCGGCTTTCATCGATAAGCGGCTCCGCCTCCGGATGAAGCTCCGGGATGATATGCCGCAGAGCAAAATAGTCCATGCCTTCCTTGGGAATATCGTGCAGCATCTGCTTGACATGCTCCAGCAACGCCTCGGTATCGCCCGCAAGCTCCTGCTTCCCGATGCGGATTCGTACGGGATAAGCCCCGGCAAAAAATCCGATCGTGCGGTCAATGGCAACGTTCGGCAAAAAGGACTCGCGCTGGTAGGACATCAGATGCAGCAGCAGGTCGGGCTGCTTTTTCAAGTCGAAGCAAGCCCGGGACAATGCCGCTAGCAGGACGCCGAGCGGGGTGGTTTGCCGCTGTGCCGCCAACGCTTTCAACAGGCCAATCTGCTCGTTGTCTTCCAGTAAATCATAGGTGATCGTCGCCATATGACGATGAACCGGCCATTCCTGCGCTTCCCAATCGACCTGCAAAGACTTGCCGCCTCCGACAACGTCCCTCCAATAGGCTGCCGCCTCGGCCGGTATGCCCCCGGCTGCATATTGCGTCAACGCCAGGCACCAATCGCGGTAGCTGCTTCCCGCTTCCTTGTCGAGCCCCCCATCAGCCCACGTGAAGAGAAGCTGTCTGAATTCATCCAGACAGATGTTCATCGACATCCCGTCAAAAATCAGATGATGGAACAAGAGCAGCAGCACCTGCCCGCTTCCGCCGCCATAATGGTCAAACAATACGGCTTTCCACAAAGGACCTTCCCCGATGTCAAATTCATGCTGAAGCTTCGAGCAGTAGTCCGAGATAAAGGTGTCATGGGACGCCGCAGCCTCCCCCAGATCCACATAGGAAAACACCCGGTCCATATCGATGTCCCGCTCATATTGGTACCATTCCCCGTGATCGAGTCGGGCAAAGGTTAGCCGCAGCGCCGCATGCCGATCGACCAGCAGTTGCAGCGCACGGTTCATCTCTGGCTTCGTGATCCGCAGCTTGAGCAAAGCCAGATAAGGCACGTTGAACATGTTGCGGTTCTTCAAATCACGGTTGAAAAAACGTCTCTGCACCGCCGACAGCGGAAATCCATTATTCGGGTACGTCTGCTGTCTCAACGTCATTTCCGTATCCGAGCGGGCCATCGAAACCGAATCCGAAGCCGGAAGCGTTCCGCTCAAGGATTGGGCCAAACGTTCGATCGTTTGCTCCCGGAAGATTTGGTTGACTGTCACCGGGTAACCGTCCTTTTGCAGCAGGCTGACGATGCGCAGCGCATGAAGCGAATGGCCTCCCAACGCGTGAAATTCTTCATCCTTGCGGATGTGATCGAGCTTCAGCACAGTGCGCCAGATCTGCTCCATCCGTTGTTCCAGCTCGGTTGCGGCACCGGGTTCGGACGTCTGTCCGGTACGGCGCGCTTCCGGCAGAGGCAGTCTTGCCCGGTCGATTTTCCCGTTCACCGTTAACGGAAACGACTCCAGCCGAACGTACCGGAAAGGAAGCATGTACGAAGGCAGGCCGTCAGCCATAAAAGCTCGAAGCCGTTCTTCTTGAACATCCTGTTCATCGATTTCCGATGTATAATAAGCGATCAGCCGCAGTTCCCCATGGAGCTCGCGGGCGACGACGAGGCATTGCTTGACGGCGGGATAGCAGCCAAGGCGGTGCTCGATCTCTCCCAGTTCGATCCGGAAGCCGCGAAGCTTCAACTGGCCGTCGCTCCGCCCGATATACTGGATGTTGCCATCCGGAAGCCATCTCCCGCGATCTCCTGTCCGGTACAGCACCAAATTTCTTCCTTTTTCGCGATCCTCGGCGGAGACGTACGGATTCGGAACAAACGCCTTCCGCGTCAGCTCCTCCTGCTTCCAATAGCCGAGCGCGACGCCGTCTCCTCCCAAGTAGATTTCTCCGACGGCTCCGACAGGCTGGATACGTCCCCTTTTGTCCAGAATGTAACAGGTCGTATTGCTGATCGGCTTGCCGATAGGGATGTCGCGCTCAAAAGTCCGCTCGATCGGATAGCTCGTCGAAAAGGTGGTGTTCTCCGTCGGACCGTAGGCGTTGAGAATGGTCAGCGACGGATACGCGAGCCGCAAACGATTGATCGGCTTCGGCGATAACGCTTCCCCGCCTACGAGCAGCCAACGGAGTCCGGCGAACATCGTTTCGTTCTCCTGGGTCCACTGGTTGCATAATGCGGCACTGAGCCATAACGCGTTGATGCCCCATGCCTTCATCCGCTGCTCCAGCAGGCGGACGTTCATCAGATCGTCTTTGGAAACGACGAACAGTCGGCCCCCGTTCAGCAGCGTGCCCCAAATTTCAAACGTGGAAGCGTCAAAGACCGGCGAACCGGTATAAAGCAGCTTGATATCCGGGGAAAACGGGAAATAGTTCGTATGCTTCACCAGACGGACGATGCTACGATGCTCGACCATTACGCCTTTCGGCTTGCCCGTCGAACCGGACGTATACATCAGATAAGCAAGATCGGAGGCGTCCGCGGGACATGTCCCTTTCTCTTCCTGCCCCATAAATGTCACGGTGTCGAAATCATCGGCGCAGATCAGCCTTAAGCTCACACCCCGACACGTTTCCGCCAGGCTTTCCGCTCCACTGCGCGAGGTGATGATCGTGTCCAGTCCGGCGTCCCGGATCATGTCGCGCGTGCGTTCCGCCGGGAAATCGGGATCGATCGGCACATAGGCGCAGCCCGCCTTCAAGATGCCCAGGATGGAAACGATAAAGCCGAGCGAGCGCGGCAGACAGACGCCGATGAGCTTCCCGCGAACCGGCGCATCCTCCGCGAGCAAGCTCCCCACATGCCGGGACAATTGGTCGAGCCGTTCGTAAGTCACGACCCGGTCGTATGCGATTACCGCCGTTTGAGATGGCCGGTGCCGGACCTGCTCCCCGAACAGCTCGGGAACCGAACTCTCCCGGGGATACTCCGTGAACGTACGATTCCAATCGTAGACGATCCGGTCGTATTCGTCTTCGGCCATTAGGCTAATGTCTCCGACAGCGCTATCCGGATGCTCGACCGCAAAATGCAAAGCCTGAAGCAGATGCTCCGTCAACCCGCGAACCGTTTCCTGCTCCAATCGGTCCGCATCGTAAATCAGCTTGATGACGATTCGGTCTCCGTCGCTCGTGATGGTGATCGTCAGCGGATAATTCGTTTTCTCGCGTTCCTCCATCGCCGACATGTTCAGTCCGCTTGCCGGCTGACGGTAGTCGTTCAAATAATTTTCGAAAGCGACGATGCTGTGAAACAGCGTATGGTCTTGCACGGAGCTCCAGTCCTTCAATTCGTTCAGGCTGACGTAGCAGTAATCGTTCAGCTTTTGAATCGTATGATGAAGCTCCTTTACATAGTCAGCGACAGACTGCTCCGTATTCCAATGCATCACCAAAGGAAGCGTATTAATCAGCAAGCCGGTGATACGGTCCGCTTTGGCAAGATCGGACCCACGGCCGGACACGACCATGCCGAAGACGGTTATATCCGCATCATGAAGCACTTGCAGTACTTTTCCCCAAGCGAACTGTACCAAGGTATTCAGCGATATTTGCGTTTGCTGCACAAACGCCGTCATGCGCCCGGTAAAGCTTGCATCCAATTGCAGCGTCTCGGTCTGCTGCCTGCGGATGGGCTGGTGCGCATCGAAGCGCAAGCCGCTTTTCTCCATCGGCAGCGGGGTCGGCTCGGTAACGTCAGCCAAATAAGCCTTCCAGAAGGTTTCGGCCTCCGTCCGTTCCTTCGTCATCAGCCACCGGATGTAAGGTTCAAAAGGGAGCGACGGATTGCGGGGAGGCGCTATGTTCTGCAAGCTGCATTCATAGAGGTCGTGAACCCGATTGAGCAGCAGCGGAAGGCTCCATCCATCCAGCAAAATATGATAGTAGCTCCAAACCACCGTCCATTCCTCCGGACCGCTGCGAATCAGCGCAAGGCGGTACGCCGGCCGTCGCAGGTCGAAGCGGCGCTCGCGGTCCAGCGTGATCCACTGTTCGAAGTACTCTTGCTGCCGATCCGCAGGCTGCGAGCTGATATCCTCTACCGTCCAATCCGGTTCCGCTGTTTGGACGACACACTGTACCGGCTCGTCCAGCGCTTCCCAGACGAAGCACGTCCGCAAACAATCGTTTTCAGCAACGACACGCTGCCACGCCTCCCGATAACGGGTGACATCGAGCCTGCCTTCATATTTCCAGCTCGTCTGCACGAAATATTGGTCGGAGGATGGATGATCCAAATAATGGAACAAAAGTCCTTTCTGCAGCGGGCTAAGCGGCATGATTTTATCCAGACCGCATTGCGCATGGTACGTGTTTACCATCCGGTCCAGTGAAAGCTGTTCGACGGAAACCAGTGGAAAATCGCCCGGCGTAAATTCTTCGCTCTCTTTCCCATCGCAGTGTTCGATAATGGAAAGCAGACAGGAGATGAAGGATTCGGTCAACCGGGCAATCGTCGTTTCCTCGTAATGACGTCTGCTGTATTTCATGAACAAATGCAGCTGGCCCTGAACGACTGAGCAGTTAAGCTCCAACAGACTCGTTCCGTGGTTTTGCGGCGAGCTATGATCCTGTGCGGCATCGCGCGTGAAGCTCAGCCATTCGTTCACTTCCCCGGCTTCGGTCTGATCGAACTGGCCCAAATAGTTGAACAGCGCCTGCGGCTCGGAAGCGGTCAAGGCCGTTCGGACCGCCTCGTCCGGATGGCAGTACCGCAGAGCCCCGAACGAGATGCCCCGGTCAGGAATGCGGCGCAGCTGCTCCTTGACGGATTTGATCGTTTCTCCCAAAGGAGTTTCAGCCGACAACCGGATGCACACGGGAAACATCGACGTGAACCAGCCGATCGTCCGGGTCAAGTTCATGTCGGATACGGAGTGCTCCCGTCCATGACCCTCCAGCCGGAAGGCGACCGTCCCCTGTCCGGACCAGGCGGACAGCATCAGGGACCAGGCGGTAAGCAGCAGATCGTTGATCTGCGTATGGTAAGCGTGAGCGCACCGGTGCAGCAGCCGCTGCGTATCGCTTGGCGGCAGCGTTGCAATGAGCTCCGCGGATTCGGCGCTGCTTCGGTTATCCGCGCAACAGTCTACGGGCAACTGGAATGCGGTGGAACGGGTCAGCACGTCACTCCAATAGCTGATATGGTCGCGCAACTCCTCTTTTTGAGCATAGTCCGCGATCGCAGCCTGCCATTTTTTGAATGGGCTTGGAACCGGGGGCAGCTCGGCGCCGAGATACAACGGATACAGCTCTTGAAGCAAAATTCTCCAAGAAACCCCGTCGATGACCAGATGATGAACGGAAAGGAACAGACGAATTTTACCGTCAGGGTGGCCTTCGATCAACCCGGCACGAAGCATCGTTCCCGACTCGTAATCTAATTGTCCGTGCCACTTCGCGCAGATGGCGGCAATTTCCGGATCGGGGCGGTTTGTCTCTTGAATGGTGTAAGAAGCAAGCCGTACGACGGCATCCGTTCGGTAGCGCTGCACATAGGCATGCCCGCGCCTTACGAATTGCGCCGCCAGCTCCGGATGCAGCCGGACCAGCCGGTTAAGAGCCGTCTCCAGCCTCGCAGGGTCGCAATGATTGAGCAGCAGCATATGCGACTGATTGAAATAGTTCGGCTCTTCGAACCGCTGCTCGAAAAACCAGTGTTGAATCGGCGTCAGCCCGAATTCGCCCGCCAAATCGACGGCCTGCTCCTTTTCCTTCCCTCCATCCACCCAAGCGGCTACGGCTGCCAGATCCTTCACGGTCGGATGCTCCGCCACTTGTCTGGGCGTCACGATAATTCCGTGATCCCTGGCCATGGATACCGTCTGAATAGCAAGGATCGAGTCTCCCCCAACCGCATAAAAATGATCGTTGACCCCGATATTTTGCCGCTTGAGCAGGTGCCGCCAAATGTGAAGCAGCCGCTTTTCCATTTCGTCTTCGCCCGTTTCCGACGCCTTTTCGGAGGAGTGTTTCCACACCGTATTCGGATGAGGAAGCGCCGACCGGTCCACTTTACCGTTTGTATTTAAAGGAAACGCTTCCAGTCGGCAAAAGTAAGACGGAATCATGTAAGCCGGTAACACGGAGGTCAAGTGCCGCGTCAGTTCGGCCTCTTCCAGCTCTTGGGCGGAGGTGTAGTAAGCCGCCAATTTCTGATAATGCCCGTCGTGCCACGCCCTGACCAAGCATTGATCAATGCCGGGATACTGCCGGAGCCGATGCTCGATTTCCCCCAGTTCAATGCGGTAGCCTCTAATTTTGACCTGATCGTCGCTGCGGCCGATAAATATCAATTCCCCGCCCGGCGTCCATTTGACGATATCTCCGGTTTTATATAACCTCTCGATTTGCGGAGCATGCCCGTCCCCCATCACAAGCTCTTTGTGGACGAACCGTTCCTTGGTCAGCTCTTCGCGGTTCAGGTAGCCTCTGGCCAGTCCGACGCCGCCCACCCACAGCTCGCCGGGAACGCCGACCGGAACCGGTTGGCCGAACGGATTCAGGACGAACAGGCGTTTGTTGTAAACGGGCTGCCCGATCGTCACTATTTTCCCCGGACGGCAGAGCCCTACGGAACAAATAATCGTTACTTCCGTCGGACCGTAGGCGTTCAGAAATAACCGTTCTTTTCCCCAATCGTTCACAATATCCGGAGTACAAGCCTCCCCCGCCGACACGATCGTCCGCAAGCCGGGCAAGTCCCGCTTACTCATCGTTCGTAAGACGGCCGGCGGCAGCATGGCAAGATGAATGTTTTTTTGCTCGAGTACATCCGAAATATCGGCATAGGGAGGCAGTTCCTCGTCCGACAAGACAACGAGCGTTCCGCCGACCGTAAGCGTGCCGATCCATTCGTACACCGACGCGTCAAAGCTGATGGAAGCAAATTGCAGTACTCGCGTTTCCGAAGTCAGCCCAAACCTGTCGATAAGGTAAGGAATCAGCGCAACAAGTCCGGCGTGTTCGATGAGCGCGCCCTTCGGTTTTCCTGTAGAGCCGGACGTATAGATGACGTATGCCAGATCGTCCTGCTTGACCTCAACGTTCAAATTTTCATCGGAATCGCAGGGCTGCGCAAGCTGCTCGTCGATACATATAAGCGCCTCCGCCTCCATCCCGGCTTGAGAAATGACCGGCTTCAGCTTGGCGGCCAATTGGCACGTTGTCACAATGATTTGGGCCTGAGCGTCCTCCAAAATAAACCGAATGCGCTCCTCCGGATACTGGGGATCAACCGGAAGGTAAGCCCCTCCCGTCTTCATGACTCCCAGCATAGCCGGTATCACATCCGCGCTTCGCTCCATCATAATGGGAATCAGCATCCCTCGCGGCAGATCGTCCTGCTCTTTCCTCTGATACGCATCCACAATGACGCGGGCAATTCGGTTAGCCCGGCGGTTTAATTCGGAGTAGGTCAGCCTCTGCTGACGAAACTCCAAAGCGACCGCCTCCGGCGTCCTGGCCGCCTGTTCCTCGACCCATTGATGAACGGTTTTATGCGCGGGATATTCCCTGTCCGTATCGTTCCATCGGCTGAATTGCTTCCCTTCGCTTGCAGTCAGGAACGGATGGAAAAGCACAGGCTTCTCCGGGTCATTCAATACGTTGGTCAGAAGCACCCGGAACTGCCCCGCGAGTCGGGAGATCTGCGTTTTGCCGAAGCGCTTGCCGTCATACTGAACCGCACATTCGAGTTCGTTGAGGCTGTAACGATAACGGAGTGCAATCTCCGGCTGGTTCATGCCACGACGATCTGATGCCTCCGAATTGGCAGTCGGTAGCAGACTCCTTCCATGCGCTTCCAAGATTCCTACATTAAAATAGCCCTCGCGCCCCGGTGCAGAAAGCCCCCCTTCCGCTTGCTGCGCCAACGTTTCGCTCCAAGAACCGCCGCCTGTTTTCCGATCATCCATTTGCGTTTTGACCCTACACACCAAATCAAGAAGACAATCTTCCTTCCGAATGTTGACGAACAGCGGATAGTGCTGATAGCTTTCGCTCCCGGCTTCGTCCGGCACAACGGAATACAAAACGGGCACCTCGTATTGATTGGCATAATGGGATAGCAAGACAGACCATACCGCCGTTAGAAAAGTTGGCATGCAAAGCTGATGCCGACGGACAAATTCCGTCATTACTTTGAATTGTCGGTTCCCCAAACGGATCTTATGGAAAACGTAATCGCCCACGGGTTCGCCCTGGCCCCTGTTATTCGAAAACAGCGGCAAGCAACATCGGCTGCCGCCCAAAGTATCATTCAGGGCTGTTCCGTCAGCAGGTGTCATCGGTTCTTCATCTCCTCTCTTTGTTTCTGCAAATCTACCCTCGTGAAAATGAGTTCCAATAAAAAGAGGGATTTTAGAAATGTTTTCCCTATTACTCTACTATAGTCCAAACCATGTATTTATTTCCATAATTAATAATAAAAAAACAGAGCCCGCAAACCCGCGAGACTCCGTTTTGTATAACATATTCACCATTTCGAAGATACGGACTCCGCATCATACCGCGGTCACCGCGACCAGATCTATTGCGGATTGGTCGTCCAAATCCCGGCGTTTTTGATGAAAACACGTGCCGGCAGCTTCAACGTGGCGAGCACAAGTTCCGCTACGTCCTCCGGCTGCATCATGCGGTCTTCGTCACCGATTTTGAGGCCGGCGTTCGTTGCGAGTTCGGTGTTGACCGTACTTGGCGTGAGCGCCGTTACGCGAATGTTGGATTTGCGGACCTCCTGCATCAGCGCTTCCGTAAAACCCATCACCGCATGCTTGGACGCACAATAAGCGGAGCCGGTCGCGAAGCCCCGCTCTCCAGCCGTGGACGAGATGTTGATGATACTGCCGCTCGCTTGCGCCAGCATCGTCGGCAGCGCGGCACGAGTGACATAATAAGTACCCATCAGGTTCGTTTGAATGATGCTCTCCCATAACTCGGGTTCCATATCGGCCACGGTGCCGAACTGTGCGATCCCTGCATTATTGATCAAAATGTCAAGTGAACCAAGGCTGCTAATTAGCGATCCGACGGCTTGCTCGGCCTCTCCTCGTTTGGCAATGTCTGCGGCTGCGGTATATACTTTGACGCTATATGTACTTTCCAGCTCCGCGCGAAGCGATTCCAGATCGGACGAAGTTCTGGCCGTCAGACCGAGATTAACTCCTTCTTTGGCAAGCTCCACGGCGATCGCTTTGCCGATGCCCTTTCCCGCTCCGGTAATAATCGCTGTTCTATTTTTCAAATCCATGATAACCTCTCCTCATTGATATAATGGCTGCATACTTCGTCATGATCCCCAGTTTTTCCATTAAGCATGCAGAGTGATTATTATGTTATATTGTATCACTAAAATCAAGTTCTCACATTTTTCGTAACCTTTTATATAAATGAGCACGCAGTGCTATGGACGACTACAATCCACCATACATTGGATAAGTTGGGCCGAACTCCCCATTATTCTATACTTTTTAAGGATTCAATCATATTGATTTGGGTTACTTTTCTCCTAAGTAGCAGGTTTGCCAGAATGGTAAGTAAGAATGCAAGAATAACAGCTGCCAGCAATACGAAAACGTTTAATTGATCCGGGATTTGTTGATGGGCGCTAGAGAGCGCCTTTACAATAATGGTATACATATAGCCACTAATCGGTAAAGCAACAATTACCGCAAATGTGGTTAGGATGATGTTTTCAAAAAATATGAGTCTGTTGATTTTATATTTTGCATAGCCTAATACCTTAAGTGTGGCAAGCTCACGATTCCTTTCATAAATGTTTATGGAAGATATCGTATAAATGGCGCCAAAGGAGAGAATGACGGCACAAATGATAAACATGATAAAAACAAAGCTGTTTTGCTTCACAATATACTGAGCTGATTTCTTAAGATCGTTCTTATCTGTAATCTTATCTACGTGAGGATCTTGCTCAATAAAGTTACGAACGCTTACAAGATCTGCAGAGCTATTGGCTTCAACTAAAAGCGAGGATGGATTGTAGTCTATGCCAAAGCTATTTAAGTAGGCTGGCGTGCTATAAAACGACGGATTCGAATACTGGGTAGATATATTTAAAACCTTCATTTCGATCATCTTATTTTTAAACTCCGGTGCTGTGAACTTGATCTGGATGAGATCCCCTTCTACAATATGGTATTTGTCGGCGTAAGATTTGGGCACCAAGACCCCGTTATTCTCCAGAAATAGTTTATTGTTATTTTCGTCAAAGAAATGAATGAGATTGTTTTCTTTTTCAGTAACCGTTAAAGTGGCCTTTTCTTTTTTATCATCTTTGATGAATTCAACAGGAAAGGCAGATAGATGAAATTTTTGTTTAATACCGGAGGGGAGGTTTGACGCATCGGAAGATGCTCCTATCGCATAATCTACTCTTAAATCATAAGCATAAACCTCTTCAATCTGGTCAGCCACTTTTAGCAAAGCCGTGTGCGTGCCGAAGGCAGTTATCAATAAAACCGTGCTTGCAACAACACCAACCGAGCTCACGAAAGCTTTTTGTTTATTCAGCAGTATATTTCTTAAAATCAGTTTGTAACTGTAGGAAATACGACTCCAAAGACCCGGAATTCTTTCGATGAGAAGCATTTTCATCTTCTTTGGCGGTTTAGGACGCATAGCTTGAGCCGCACGTTCTTTTAATACGGTTCTGCCGCTTAAGTAACACGAAAGAAGTCCAAAGGCACTAGAGAATAGAATGGGAGGAAGGATCGAATACAAATCAAGGGCGAATTTTATTCCTGGCAGAGAGTAAGCCCTAGAACTCGACGCAGTTACTAAAGGAATAAATACAATAGCGGCTATGGAGCAACCTAGAATTGAGCCTATAATCCCTACCAGCAAAGGGTATCCCATGTAATGAAGCATGATCGTCCTGTTTTTTACACCCAAAGCCTTCATAATACCTACTTGATTTCTTTGAGAATCGATCATCCTCGACATGGTAAGGAACAGGATAATAGCTCCTATCAAAAAGAGAACGAAAGGGATAACCTTGCTCATCAAGTTATTATTATGGATCGTTTCCGTTAGTTTCGAATAACTGAAAGTCCTTTCTTTACTTACTTGGTTTAAATAGGAAAGCAGTTTGGAATGTGCTTCAATGGATTTGCCTAATTGGTCAAGATCGTAGCCTTCTTTGGCATCAATCAGGACTTCATTGTAGGAAAAGCTGTCTACCATTTCAGGGATCGCCTCTTCGGCCATATAAGCTATTCCGTAGGTTTTATGGTCTTGTATTTCGTTCTTTTTGGCATATTCAACATTCTCACACAAACCGCTGATCGTAAAGCTGTAGTCTTTTTTATTCGAACTTATCCTGATTTTATCGCCGACACGAACCTGATGTTCTTTGGCATAATGGGAATCTAATAAGATCTCATCTTTTTTTGACGGGATTCTGCCCTCCACCATAGTAGGCGTATTGATTTCATTGTTCACTGGGATCGAATGCATTTTAATTGAAGCTTTATACCCTTCAAACGCTTGCGTGGCGTCCAACGTATAACGTCCTTCTATTTTATTTATCCCTTCAATTTTGCTTAATCCGGCCACTTCATCTTTGGAAATTTGACTGTAATACACGTTCAAATCGCTTAAATTATGTTCTTTAAAGTATGCCTTCGTATAAGCGCTAAGGGTATCACTATACGTGATAAGCCCCGCATAGAAAAAAGCTCCTACTGCAATAACCGAAACAATGGCTATGAATTGCCCTATCGATTGTCTAATATCCCTTACTAATTTTAGTAATAATTTCATCATCACCACTCAATCCCTTCCACACTTTGTTTTTCATCATTAAGTGTCACGCTTTCTATCCTTCCGCTTTTCACCTTAATAATTTTATCGGCCATCGGAGCGATTGCGGAATTATGTGTGACCAATACAACGCATTTTTTCGTTTCCCTGTTCAAATCTTGAAGAAGCTTTAAGACGGATTTACCGGTAACATAATCCAAAGCTCCTGTTGGTTCATCACAGAGCAAAAGTAAAGGATTTTTGGCGACAGCTCTAGCGATTGCCACTCTTTGTTGTTCTCCTCCGGAGAGCTGGGAAGGGAAGTTTTTGATTCGATCCTTTAATCCGACTCGATGTAAAATATCTTGAGCATCCAGATGGTTTTTACATACTTCAGCGGCAAATTCAACATTTTCCAATGCGTTTAAATTCGGAATCAAATTGTAGAATTGAAAGACAAAACCAACCTTCTCACCGCGATATTCGGTTAATTTTTTTTCGTTGAATCTTGTTATTTCTTGATCGCCGACAAACACTTGGCCTGAGGTAGCCGTATCCATACCGCCAAGGATATTCAAAATCGTACTTTTACCGGCGCCGCTTGCGCCCAAAATAACGACGAATTCCCCTTCTGAAATAGAAAAATCAACACCGTCAAGCGCCTTGATTGGCACTTCTCCTATTTTGTATTGTTTCGTTACTTTTTTGAATTCGATTAACTTTTTCACTTTTTACATCTCCTCGTATAACAATTATTGAAACTTCGTAAGTTCTCATTTGCCAATTTTTCTTCGCTTAGCATACTAGTATGTTACTAATGTAGCATACTATAATGCATGCTCAAATCATTGTCAATAAAATACTGCCCGATTCGCCCCCCTCTTCTCGATCGAACGATCGGTTATTGACAATGGTTTGCATATAAATTATGGTATGCTGGATGGATAACATACCGATACACTGAAGGTGGGGCAATGAACATCACTTTCGACGATAAGCAACCTATTTTTCAACAAGTAGCCAACATCATTGAGGACGATATTCTGAACGGCACTTTCCGTGTGGACGAGCAAATTCTTTCTGTGGCGCAATTTTCTCAACTGTTTCAAATTAATCCGGCGACCGTAGTGAAGGGGATCGGCCTGCTCGTCAATGAAGGTATCCTGTATAAAAAAAGAGGCCTTGGTATGTATGTCGCGACTGAAGCGAAGCAGAAGATTCAGATGAGGCGAAGAGATCGTTTCTACAAGGAACTGTTGTCCAATCTGCTGAATGAAGCCGATAAGCTCGGGCTGACAACCGAAGAGATCATGGACATGATCAAACAGTTGAGAAAGGAATGAGCAAACCGTGAGCATAGCATTGACTTGCGGCAATTTAAACAAAAAATACGGTCGTACATACGCATTGCGGAATCTGGATCTGCAGCTCGAGGAAAACGTCATTTACGGCTTGCTCGGGCGAAACGGCGCCGGCAAAACGACGTTGCTTAACATGATCGCAGGCGGAATCTTCCCGAACTGCGGCACAATCGAGGTAAGAGGAAAAAAGCTGGGCAAAGGAGAACTTCCGAAGGATTTCTGTTTCGTACGCGAGAAAAACAAACACTTCGGAGGAGCGCGGGTTATCGAGGTTTTGCAGTTTGCTGCGAATTTTCATCCAAATTGGGACTGGACGTTCGCTCACGAGCTGCTCGAGACGTTTCGGCTTGATCCGCACAAAAAAATCAGACAGCTATCAAGAGGCACGGAATCGCTCGTAGGAAATATCATCGGTCTGGCCAGCCGGGCATCGCTGACGTTATACGACGAGCCGGTGCTCGGACTCGATGTCTTGATGCGGGAAAGATTTTACAAGGCGCTTCTGGAGGATTATGCCAATCACCCTCGCACGATTTTACTGTCTACGCATTTGATTGACGAAATCGCCACAGTCGCCGAAAAAGTTTACATTATTGAAGCCGGCTCCCTCCTGCTTCATGATGAAATGGATCGGATACGTATGGCAGCTCATCTGATCCGGGGAAATTCGGAAGCGGTGGCTTCGTTTACAGCCGGAAAGCGAGTATTATATACGGAAACCTATGGCCGCGGCACACTTGCCGCTATTTACGAAAAGTTGGACGATGGGGACATGCAACAGGCGCGCGAGATGGACATTTCGATTGAAAATCTGACACTTCAAAAGTTTTTCTCGTATTTGATCGAAGGAGGTCACTAAATTGGGCGCATGGGCCGTTCATTTAAAGGCAACCTATTTGCAAATGAGGATTTACATCTGGGGCGTCATTATTCTTATCCTGCTTGGAAGGCTGGCAGAATTCATTGTTAGCCTCTTTATAGACAGCAGCCAAAATACCATCCTTTCGGACGGCAACATGCTAATCCTCATTTTGCTCCTTATCGCTATCGTGCTGCCGCTCAGTTATTACAAACGCATCGTACATTTGGGCGCAAGCCGAGAGCAATATTTTAAGGGACTTCAATTCGTCTTTGCCATCTGGGCAGCAGCCATCGCTTTGTTCAATTCTTTATGGTTTGAGCTTGAAGTGGGCGTGATCCGGAATTATACGAATACCGTTGATCTGATTGAAGCGTTTCATTGGGTTGACTTTGGCTTGGCAGGTTCTTTTCTTTACCAAACCGCCTTTTATTTGATGGTGATGGCGCTTCTGAGCATGCTGATCTCCGGTTCCTACCACCCTGTCGGTTGGCTGCTGTGGGCGCTGCTCATTGCGGCGATCCCGATCGGAACGGCGATTCCTTCGCTGCGCGTTCATGTCGTCTTTTTTTTCAAAGCACTGTTATTCAACAGCTCGCTGCCGGCGGGCGTCGGATTTAATCTTATACTTTATTTCGTTTTCGTGGCCGGTGGCTGGCTTTTTACCAGGGGAAGAACGCACTAAAACCAGACGCAAAAGAGTGCAAGGAGCCGCGGTCAATATCGGAGCGGACGAGCAACGTTCCAAACGAAAGAAAGCCCACTCGTGAGGTGAAGTGGGCTTTCTGGCTGTCAAGAGCTATGTCCTTGACACAACCTGTCCGCAATACGCGCCGCCGCCCCCTGACTTCCGTCTCCTGTTTAAATCCGCAAGATGTTGAGCCACCTTAGGAGGGGAACAAGATATCCGCTGCGCAGTTCTTCCACAACGGAGATCGCATCTTCCGGATAATCCGTAATGATCCCGTCAACCCCCATGCCGATAAATCGTTCCATACTATCCCTGTCGTTCACCGTCCATACATAGATCGGTTTGTTATGCAGCTTGGCCGAAGCGACAATCGATTCGTTGACCATATATTCTTCCATCACGACAAAATCGGCGCGGATCTGTCCTATATCGGGGACTCCGGCGAACATGATGAAGCCGACCTGAAGCGTCGGCTCCGCGGCTTTGATCTTTTGCACGATTTCATAATCCAGCGATTGCACGACACAATGCGTCTGAAAATCATTTTCGCGAATGGTCTTAATGAACGTATTTACTAAATTACGTTCTTTTCCGTGCGTTTTTACTTCAATATTCAGCTTGATTTTTCCGCGAGCGGCGTTCATTACTTCCGCAAGACTGCTGATTTGGCTTGTGAAATTCCCTTGTTTCACTTCCAGCTTCCGTAGTTCAGCCATCGTCAGATCGTACACTTCCGTGTCGCTGCCTGTCAGTCTTTTCAGATTGGTGTCGTGAATGACTGCGAGCTCCCCGTCCTTCGTTTCCAATATGTCGATTTCCGCATAATCCGCATGGGCGTCTATAGCACCTTGCATCGCTTTGATCGTATTCTCGGGGCCTTTCGAAATATAGCCGCGATGGGCCATCACCGTTACTTTTTGATCGCTTGGCTGGATATCGCTGAGGGCCGGAACCAGAACGAGTGCCGTTGCGAAGGCGATGATCAGTCCGAGTACGATCAGCTTTCGTTTATGCTTGTGAAACAGACCGCAGCTTTGGTAGGAGCGGTTTTCAATGGCACTCCAGTTGGGCATTTGCAGGACGGTATGATCCGGGTCCGCTTTGGCTATGTAGATTCTGGTGAGCGTTGTAATGTAAAGCGGCGTTACAAACAAGGTAGCAAGGTACAAAGAAATGACGGCGCTCTTCGATACGATGAACCACGCAATTTCAGCAAAAGCTGTCTCTTGAGGCAGCACGATATAAATGAGAATCACCGCGGCCAGAATCAAGACAACGACGACTGCAAACAAAAGAGAAATGCACAGCAGCACCACAAACATTCGGATATAGCTTTTTTTCAGGATAGCTGCGCTTTTTTTAGCGGCTTGCCGGAAGCTGCTTGTTCCCTCAATGACGATTACATGAAGCAGGAAGATCCACCGGATATTGAAAAAGGTCATGACGGCGAACAGCCCTATATAGAGCAGCGTGCCCCAGCCCGTTTTCAACAGCTCTCCCGAAATAAAATTCGGAATTTGCAGGGTAGGCAACAGGGTGGATCCGCCGCCCGAACTTAGCAAAGGGAGGACCAGCAGTAAGTAAAAGGCCCAGCCAACAAAGCCATATTTGAAAAGCGACGGAAGATAGGCCACGGATTGCAGAAATGCCGGGGTAAGCCCGATTCTTTGTTTCTTTTGCCCGTAGTACGAAATGATCACCAAAACCGAAAATTCCAAAAATATCAATACCGTAGCGGCCGGAATCAAAATAAGCATGCATAGTAAACCGTATCGGCTCACAACGAAATTCAGCAGCTCATAATTCGTCGCACCGACATATCCGCCCAAGCGGAGAAGCCTGTGGAAAATGAAAGAAATCGCCGGAATAAATATGAATAGCGTGAGTGCCTTATACAACAGCTCGAAAATGAAAACTTGCCTGTAAGTAAAAGCCAGTGTATTGAAAATATCGGCAATCAGCTTATGTATGGGGGTTTCCTTGGCATTGCTCATGTTCTGTACCTGCTTTCAATAGGAAATGTAGAATCGCCGCGCGGCTAGGGCGAAGTTTTCCAACACACAAATGGTTTCAAAAATCCCTTGAATTTCATCCTAATTTTCCACGTTTGGGAGGCTTTCTACAAACATTTTGAGAAAGCTAACAAATTGACCGCCCACAGCCTTGATTTGCCTCATAAAAGGCAACTATAACGTCGAATAACTCGAATGACAATAGATTCATCTCTTCAAGAAGGAAGCGAACGGATTCGAGCTGTACTGAGCCGATATCACAATCGGCAGGTTTGGGATTCAGACCGTCTCCGCCGATTTAATCGCTGCAGCACGTCGCCGAGCACGACACGGGCTGTGGTCGGGCGCGTCCACGGTGGACGTGCAGGTCTACTGCACCCAGTAGTCGCTGACCGGCCACCTGCTCTACAACGCGCTGGTCGTCAAGGACACCGACATGGAGCAACTCGCGCGGCGTCTGACGCTCGCGCTCGACACGGTCGCCGTGACCCCACATCCCCGTCCTCGCCATCCACTCGTGTCTGGTAGTGTGATCCCTTGACCCGTCCCTAGACCTACAACGGTCCGCCAACAACAACAACAACACAACACACAAAAAAGAGGCCCGAGGGCCTCTTTCCCTAGCTGCAGCGGCTGTATCCGCAGTTGCTGCAATTTTTACAACCTTCGCTGTTAATCAGCGAAGCCGAGCCGCAGGACGGGCACAGGTCAAGAGACATGGCCGCGCTGCGTGTTACCGCGTATTGAGCGGTCGTTTCCATCACGACCTCCTGCGTGGCAGTGATGTAGTCATCCGCGCTATGGGAGAAATCGCCGTGCATTTCGAGCGCCTTGGCGACAGCGTCGGCAATCGATTCGACGCGGTTCGCGCCGAAGCCGATCGCGCCGGAGCCTCCGATGCCCTTGAGGTGCTTGATCAGCAGCTGCACCTTGTTGCCATGATCGCCGTAGCGCAGGAACAGCGAGCAGACGCGTCCGAGCGCTTCGGACATCGCGAAGACATCGGAACCCGCTTTGCCGACGTTCAAGAATATTTCGCTCGGGCTGCCGTTCATATCGTTGATCGTAATGTAAGCCATCCCGAACGGGGTGTTGAATTTATACGTCGCCCCACGCAGAGCCTGCGGCCGGCGCTTGTATTCCTTGTCGAACACCTGCTCTGTCTTGGCGTCAATGTTGACTGCCAACGATTGGGACAGGTTGGTAAGAGAGTTCTCCTCGCCCGCAGCGGATGGCTCGGCTGCCACCGGTTGTGCCGCCGGCTTCGCTTCCGCAGCCTTCTCTTCCTTCTTCTCCGTGCTCAGCACCTGCACGTCGCGGCTGCCGTCCCGATAGATCGTCACGCCTTTGCAGCCCAGATCGAAGGCAAGCTCGTACAACTGCTTCGTTTCTTCAACCGTAAAGTCGGACGGGCAGTTCGCCGTCTTGGAGATCGAGCTGTCCACCCATTTTTGAATGGCGGCCTGTGCGCGAATATGATCTTCCGCGGACAAATCCATGGCCGTTACGAAATAGTCCGGCAGCTCTTCGTTCGGATGCCGATCCTTCCATTCCTGAGCGATCGGCACGTACTGCTTGTCGAAGCCGAGACGGCTTTGACGGTAGTACTCGAACGCAAAGTACGGCTCGATCCCCGTCGAGGTGCCTACCATCGTTCCCGTGCTGCCTGTCGGCGCTTGGGTAATGACCGTGACGTTGCGCATGCCCTTCTTCTGGATGGTGGCGCCCACTTCCGGGAAGACGGACGTCATATGCTTCATGAAGCCGCTCTGCAGGAACGGTTCCGCTTGGAACTGCTTGAAGGAGCCTTTCTCTTCCGCGATATCGGCAGAAGCCAAGTACGCTTCCTTCGCCATGAAACCGTACAGCTTATCTAGGAATTCGAGCGATTCCGGACTGCCGTAGCGGATGCCCAGCTTAATCATCAGCTCGGCAAGGCCCATGGAGCCGAGTCCGACACGGCGCTCGCCCTGTTGATTCACCCGGTTTTGTTCGAAGTGATACGGCGTTTTGTCAATAACGTTATCCAGGAAACGCGTGGAAAAACGGACGACCTTCGCAAGCTCGTCCCAAGCCACATCGTGATTATGCTCGTCGTAAAACTTGGACAGATTGATCGCGGACAGATTGCATACGCCCCATGCCGGCAATCCCTGCTCGCCGCAAGGGTTCGTGCAGATGATAGGGTTGAAATACCAGCTGTTGGACATCTGGTTATAGTATTCCATGAACACGACTCCGGGCTCCGCCGATTTCCATGCGGATTCGATAATCGTATGCCACACGTCGCGCGCTTTGACCGTGCGGTAATGGTTTATTTTTTTGCCGGTCTTTCTCCACTTGTCCAAATCGCCGTCCCACAGCTCGTCATATTCGGGGTCGGTCGTATCCGGATAGACCAATTCCCAATCCAGATCCTCTTTGACCGCCTTCATAAAGCCGTTGCTGACGCATACGGACAAGTTGGCGTTTGTGATCTGGCCCATCGTTTGTTTCACGGTAATAAAATCGACCACATCCGGATGCCAGTCGTTGATCATCAGCATCAGCGCGCCGCGGCGGCTTCCGCCCTGTTCGATCAAGCCGGTCGTATAGCTGAACAGTCCGCCCCATGACACCGCGCCGCTCGAAGAACCGTTGACGCCCTTGACAACGGAACGCCGCGGACGAAGCGAGGACAGGTTAATACCGACGCCGCCTCCGCGCGCCATAATTTCCGTCATTTCGGACAGCGTCGCCATGATGCCTCCGCGGCTGTCATGCGGGGACGGGATGACGTAGCAGTTGAACAGCGTCAATTCGTCGCTTGCGTCCGCTCCTGCGGCGATCCGTCCGCCGGGCACAAGCTTCCAATCGTCGAGCACGTAACGGAACTTGTCCGTCCATTCCTTGCGTTTCTCCGGAGTTGCTTCCACGGAAGCCATGGCAGCGGCCAAGCGGTCCCACATTTGCTGCGGTGTTTTTTCCAGCGTCAGCGTCAGCTTCTCGACGGAGGAATCGACAACGTCTCCGCTCCGCAGCTTGACTTTGACCCGGTTTCCTTGACGTTCAATGACTTCCCCTACTTCCTTGGCCGGAAACTTCGGATCGTCCTTCGTCAGCACCAATACCGTATCTCCCACTTTCGTATTGCGGGTATCGGCATCCTTCATCGCATAACGGTCAAGAAATATTTTTTCGCTTAAGCCTTCCAATTTGGTCTGCTGCACGGTCTTCAAAACAACAACCTCCCGGAAATATTTTCAAAGATCAATCACAATATCTGGTATGCGAAATTCATTATACAATACAATATATTGTGTTACGAATAGGCAAAAAGCGGATTTAACGGCGTAGTGTGGAATACAAGCCCGCTAGCTTCTTTTTTCGCGGTCAGGCTCTCTTTTTCGTTGACGAAATCTTCATCTTTTTCGACAAAGCCGACCCTAAGTTGACGGAAAATTGGAACTATGTACGCTCAAAAACAAGTTGAACCTAACCTTGAAAATCCGTCCTTTGCTTCGTTTTGACAATGAATCAGCCGATTGTTAGTCTAGTAATAGTATAACCGAATTCAACAGCATTATCAAACGTATGTTCCCATTTCCAAAACCTACATGACACGGGAGGTGTACCCATGACTCCGATTTACCTGATCCAAGACACACTCGTTCCCAAGGAAGAAGTTCGCGTCTCGCCGGACGACCGCGGGTACTATTTCGGCGACGGCATCTATGAAGTATTCCGCGTCTACGGAGGCAAATTATTCGAAGCCGAGGCGCATTTCAAACGGCTGGAGCGCACGGCGGCCGCCGTCCGCATAGACCTGCCCGCTGCCTCAAGCGAATTGAAAAAGCAGCTGGAACAATTAATCGCCGCCAACTCGCTGATAGAAGGTACCGTCTACCTCCAAATTACCCGCGGTACAGCGCCCAGAGCCCATGCACTTCCCGCTCAAGCCGAGCCTGTCCTTATGGCTTATACGACCGAGGTGAAGCGTCCAGTTCACATGATGCAGCAGGGCATCGCGGTCGTCACGATGGAGGATATCCGGTGGCTGCGCTGCGATCTGAAGACGCTTAACCTGCTGCCCAACACGTTGGCGAAGCAGTACGCGCTCGATCAAGGCGCGGACGACGTCGTTTTGCATCGCAGCGGATTGGTCACGGAGTGCAGCGCCTCCAACGTGATGATCGTGAAAGAAGGCGCGATCATTACCCATCCCGCCGACAACCTGATCCTGCACGGGATCACGCGCGCCGTCACGCTGCGTCTGGTACGCGAGCTCGGCATCCCGGTTGCCGAAACGCCGTTCACGCTGGAGGATCTCCGGCATGCGGAGGAAGTGTTCGTCACCGGTACGACCATTGAAGTAACGCCCGTCATCTCTGTCGACGGCATTCCCGTTGCCTCGGGCAATCCGGGTCCGGTCACACGCCGCCTGCAGCAAGCCTTCGAGCAGGCCATTACCTCCTGCATCCCTCAATAAATATCAAAAAACCTTCGGAGCGCTATCTCCGAAGGTTCCACTCTTCATTGCCGTATTTTTCTTCCGCCAGCCGTTCCGCCAGCTCCTGCTCGTACGTGGTCAGCTCTCCCGGAACCAGCTTTACGCCCAATCCCTCAGCCATGCCGGCCAGAAACGCTTCTTCCGTCTGCGCCAGCCCAGCCGGCGATTGTCCGACGCTGCGAAGCAGATCGTTGATCGCGACTGCCTTCCGCAAAAATTGCTGCTTCATCCGTTCCATGATCCGTTCGTTCTTGAACCTCAGCAGCCGGAACAGCTGATCCGCATCGAGATCGAGCAAAATCGACCCGTGCTGCAGCACAACGCCCTTCTGCCGGGTCTGCGCGCTGCCGGCCACCTTGCGCCCCTCCACGACAAGCTCGTACCAGGAAGGCGAGTCGAAGCAGGCCGCCGAGCCCATCGACTCGTACTTGCTCTTGTCCTCCTCGCTTTCGAGCTGTACCATATCGGCCGCCAGTCCGAGCTTGCGGAACCCGAGCAGCAGCCCTTCGCTCAGTATCCGATACGCTTCCGTCACGCTTCGCGGAATGCCGGGATAGTCCTCGGACACGATGATGCTGTACGTCAGCTCCTTGTCATGGAGTACCGCCCTTCCTCCGGTCGCCCGGCGGACGAAGCCGATGCCTTCGCGCTCCAGCGCATCGAAATCGATCTCTTCCTTCGCCTTCTGAAAATAACCGATCGACAGCGTCGGAGGATTCCAGCCGTAAAACCGCACGGTAGGCGGCGCCGCTCCTTCACCGTGCGCGGTCAGTATCGCTTCGTCTACCGCCATATTGTAAGCCGGCGAACCATAGCCGGACCGAATCCATCGCCATTCCTGCGTCATCCGCGATCCCTCCCTTTTTCTGTCGCAACCGGCCGTAAATCCGGCTCACTTTACCGTTTAACGGCCAAGCATTTTGCCGCCCGCAAACCGGGAACCTGCATCTCCCGGCCGGGTTGATCCGCCCCGCCGGGCTTCACGAACGCAATCGCGCCGTCTTCCCCGAGCGCTACAAATTCGTCCCCGCTCTTATCCAGCGCCACCGGCCGGTGATCCCAAGCCAGATGCGTCTGCTTGCGCGTTTTTAAGTCCAGCACAGACAACGGCTTCTCGATATCCGGATGAGCTCCGGTCGCATCGAAGCGCGCGATCAGCATTTTCCCGTTCAGCGCTTGCATTGCGTACGAGTACGGCCGGGTATTGGAAACAAAATTGTGCGTCAGCTCATAAGGCTCCTGCTGCGGGTCCCAGCGGTAAATTTTATTCGACCATTCGGTCTTGTTACGCTGCGAAATCATTATATATAGGTCGCCGCCGGAATCGGCTTCCACCTGGTCGAGCGGATACCGCCGGGCCTCGGCAATGAGCTTGCCCCATTCCCCCGTCTCCAAGTCGACCTTATACACATTCGAGCTTGTCGCCGCATTGTTCGACGTCACAAGCCACAGGTCTTTGCCCCGTCCGGTAAGGTCCTCGATGCCGCCCGGCAGCGTCCATTCCTTGAGCCACTTGTGTTCCTTCAACTGATAAATGCCGACCTTGGCATGGTCGCCGTCTTTCTGCGCCGATTTATCGGCGGAAGCGAGAAACATCAGGTCCCCGTAAATGTAGCTGAGCTTGGGCGAGAAGCCCGGCGTCGGATACATCGTGAAGCTGTCACTCCTGCTGTCCCGCAAGTAAAAGCCTCGGGACGCCTTCGGATCGGACGGCGGAAATACGGTGATCACCATATGCTCTCCCGTATAGCTGAGCGAACTGACCGGCTGCTCCGTCTGCAGCACTTCTCGGGCCTCGTTCGTTTTGCTGTTGACGCTGAATACCCGGTTATCTCCGGCTACGAGCAGATCGCCCGTCTCATCTATAGCTTTGGACGCTTCCGCATCAACCGGCGTCGTGCGGGGCTTGGCGTCCGAACCGAAGATAGAGCATCCGGCGCAGGCCGCAGTCAACAGAAGCGCGAGGCAGATACGAAAGCGTCTGCTCAAAGATAGCTCTCCCTTTCTTTACCGTCCTGTCACCGCGGAAATCGAGAGCCCGGCATCCGTCAGCCAGGCCCCATCCCTTTCATCATATAGCATTGCCGGTTCGTTTGAAAGACTTTATTTTCGTGCATACTACTAAAAATTGACTCGATTCGTTACCCGATGGAAAAGGAGCGCGTCCGATGCAATCCACCGAGCAAAAAGAACACGTGCGTCAATTGAATGAGCATGTTCAGCTGTATTTTGAACGGGATTGGTTCGAGGAGCTGCACGACCGGGCGCAGCGCAACGGTCCGTGGGATGACTGGACGATGTTCCGGTTGGCCGAAGAGGCCGAGAAGTCGGGGCTGATCCGCAGCTTCGACGAGCTTCAATGCTTGTCGCATTTGCCGAATCTGGTGCCGATGGACCATCAGGTCGATACCGCCAAAAAAGTACTGACCGAAATGCGCGGACGGGCCATTCTCGCGGACGAGGTCGGGCTCGGCAAAACGATCGAGGCCGGACTCATTCTCAAGGAGTACATGATCCGCGGACTTGTCCGCAAGGTGCTCATTCTCGTGCCCGCATCGCTGGTGCTGCAGTGGGTGCGCGAGCTGAACCAGAAATTCGGCATTTCGGCCGTCGCCCAGAAGAAAGAATACATGTGGGCCGCGAACGATGTCGTCGTCGCCTCGATGGATACGGCCAAGCGCGACCCGCACCGGGACATCGTGCTTGGGCTGGAATACGATATGCTGATCGTAGACGAGGCGCACAAGCTGAAGAACAAAAAGACGACCAACTACCAGTTCATCAACGAGCTGCGCAAAAAGTACTGCCTGCTGCTGACGGCGACGCCGGTGCAGAACGACCTGAAAGAGCTGTATAACCTGATTACCCTGCTCAAGCCGGGACAGCTTGGCGGCCAGGGCAGCTTTCAGGCAAACTTCGTCGTGGACAAACGGATTCCGAAGAACGAAGAGCAGCTTCAGCACGAGCTGAGTAAGGTCATGATCCGCAACCGGCGCAGTGACGGCAATGTGAATTTCACCAAGCGTATCGTGCGCAATATTCCTTTGCAGCTCTCGCCCGAAGAGCAGGCGCTGTACGACGGTGTGACCAACTTCGTCCGGGGGCGTTATGAGGAGTCCGGGGGCGATATCGGCAGCATTTTGTCGCTTGTTACGCTCCAGCGCGAGGTGTGTTCCAGCAGGGATGCGGTATTCATCACGCTCGTCAACCTGTTCAAGAAAACCGAAGAGAACTCGCCGCTCCGCGCCAAAATCTGGGAGCTCGTCGAGCTGATCCGCAGCATCAAAGCGAATACGAAGGCCGAAAAAGTGATGGAGCTGATCGGCGACATCGGGGAAAAAGTGATTATTTTCACGGAGTACCGTGCGTCTCAGGAATATTTGCTGCAATATTTGAAAGATCGGAAAATTTCGGCCGTCCCTTACCGGGGCGGCATGAATCGGGGCAAAAAGGACTGGATGATGGACTTGTTCCGCAACCGGGCCCAAGTGCTGATCGCCACCGAAGCCGGGGGCGAAGGCATCAATCTGCAATTTTGCCACCATATGATCAACTTCGACCTTCCGTGGAACCCGATGCGGGTGGAGCAGCGGATCGGCCGCGTGCACCGGCTCGGTCAGCAGGAGGACGTCAAAATCTACAACCTGTCCACTCTAGGTACCATCGAGGAGCATATCCTGTCGCTGCTGCACGAGAAAATCAACATGTTCGAGCTGGTCATCGGCGAGCTGGATACAATTTTGGAGCGGTTCGAGAAAAAAACGTCGCTCGAATCGCATCTGGCCAAAATGATTTTGTCTTCGCGCAGCCAGGAGGACATTCGCCGGCAGCTCGACGAACTGGGACGCTCTTTCACCGTCGTCCGCTCCGAGGTGGAGCATGAGTCGCAGGAGAACATACGGCTGCAAAGCGTGCTGAACGCGGTAGGCAGCCCCATCCCCGGGCAGGACCACGGCGGGGAGGAGGCCCGGTTATGACCATGACGGCGGACCAAATCCGCTCCTTCGTGCTGCGCTATCTGGAAGCGGAGCAGTGCTACATTATGGAGAAGCATCCGGCCTATGTGACCGTGAAACTGTCTCCCTCCGCCGACAAGGATTTGAACCACCGCCCTTATTATTGGAGCTTCGTCGAACGGACCGGCGTCACCCCGGAGACGATGACGTGCACCTTCGTCTTCGACCCGGAGACCTACCGCGAGCTGCAGCCGCACGGCCCTCCCGGCGGGCCTCAGCCCGGCGTCAGCACCGCCGCTCCCGGGCTCGCGGGCACGGCCGGCCAGCCCTCTGCCGGAAGCTCCGCAGGAGCTCCGGCGCAGACGGGCACAGCGCCCGGCGGGGGGCAGGCGCCGCAGGGAGACAGCATCCTCGGCCGCTATTTCGGCTTCGTGCCGACGTCTTTTACCGCACGCATTCCGCGGGACGAAGTGACCTATGGCAGCCGGCGGCTGGAGCAGCTTTTTACCGCCGTCCGGGCCAAGGGCAAGTATGTCCGGCTGTTCGAGCAGCATGTGCCGGAGCAGCCCCGGCGATCCGCAACCGTACCTTACGATACTTGGCTCGCCGTCAATTACAAGGTGGAACTGGCCTGCGATATGAAGCGCAGCGAAATTCACTCTCTTGGCATCCAGTTGCAAACCGGGGTAATCCGCGAGCGGTTCATGGATTGGATCGCTCCGGTTGCTTTTACGCCGCAGCTGCCCGCCCACGTCTACATTACCCCGGACCGGATTGCGCTGCCCCGCGCGGTGCTTTACCTGGAGGAGCATCTGGAAAGCAAGCTCGCCAAGTACGACCATCGCTGGGCGAAGGAAGCGCAGCTTCGGCTCTTGGATGAACAAGCCCGCATCCGCGATTATTACGAGGCGCTGCTCAAGACCGCCGAGCCCGATCAAAGACCGGACATCGAGTCACAGTACGCCGGCCGTTCCCGGGAGATCGAATGGCAGTACCGCCCGCGCATCCGAATATCCGCCATCAACTGCGGATTGTTCCATGTTTCCTCTGCGAAACCGCCCGCGTACTGACGAACGGGCGCGAAACGGTGCGTTTTTCAGGGGAAAGTATTTTTGGACAGACTACAGGTTCTAACAATCTTTTCGGCGCATACCTTGTACAATAAAGGCATATTCGCAGCGGAATGCGCATAATGCCGATCTCAGGCCAACGACTCCTAAGCGAAGCAGGTGAAACTATGAAAAAACTTACGTTCGCGCTCGTCTCGCTGCTGCTCGGCACAAGCCTGCTTGCGGCCTGGCCGCTCGAATCGCCTCCCGCGCATGCGGTGGAGGAAACGAAGCCATCGGCTCCTACATCCGCCGCGCTGACGGAACCCGCTACCGACATTGCCGCTCCGACGCTGCAAGCGGCCGTGGAGCGGTTTATGAAGCAGCTCGCGCTCCAGCCCGGCTTCGAGCCGTGGCAGCAGGCGTCCTGGACAAGCTATCCACTCGGTCCGGGCATGCACGGCTGGGTCATCATCGTAAGCGCCGAAGGCTCGGAAGCGGGCTATCTGGTTATCCACGCCGGAGAGCCGGATACGTACCGGCTGACCGAGTACGGCAAAGGCGCCTACCCGTTATTCAGCTTGCAAACGCTGCATCGAAGCTTGGTGCAGCTTGAACTTATCGAATATCCGCATCAAATCGAGAGATTATATTTCGGTCCGCTGCAGGCTCTCTGGAAAATTACCGTGCAGAACGCGGACCGCATCTGGTATATCGACGCGAAAACCGGCGAGGAAATGCCTTTCGCCGGCGACGCTAAGCTGCCGAAGAGCAAAGCGGCGGCCGCGCCGAATGTCCAGGCATTCACCAATACCGATGCCAAGCATACCATAAAGGAAAGCGGGCAAGCGGAGCCCGCGGAGCCTTATGCCCGGCTGCCATGGGTACAAAGCAAATCGGGCAAGCCGCTGCCCTTCGACGATCTGAAGCAGTTGATCGCTCAAGGCAGCAAGCCGGTGTATGCCGCCGAGCTTTACGAGGGCAGCGTCACCGTGCCGCTTCCCGTCGCAGGCTTTCAAGTGTGGTCCAGCGGGGATCGCTTCGTGCAATTCCGGCAGGACGACGACCGCTTTCTTCCCTACGAGGCGCTGCAGCGTCTCGGCAGCTTTTACCCTTAACCTACGGTTTTCTCCTCTTCCCTATATCGAAAAGCTTCCCGCCTGACGGCAAGAAGCTTTTCCTTTTTTTATGTCGGATTCCTTAGTTTTAACGGTTTTCACCGCTCCGCTCTCTTGCCCAGGCTTCTCCCGAGACGCCGGGCGCCCTCGCGCAATGGCTTCGTCCACATGCCGATCGCCACCGGCAGCATGCCAAACCAGCGGTACTGCCATGGTTCCTTGCCTTCCCTCCGGTCCGCCCGCACCTGCCTGCGCACTTCCTTCGGCATCTCGATGTACCGGACGAACCGCTCCGTTACATATTTCACAAGTTCGTCGCTTTTCGCCATTTGCCGTTCACCTCTACATCCCAGTATGAACCGCACCCGGTTGCGGCAAACCTGTCTTCGTCCTATAATGAAGTCGAGCGTAAAATCGCGGTCCGGTTGGTAGCCCGGATGCACGGGATCTCCCCGCTTTTCGGAGATGCAAGCCCGTGTCATATCCTTCCCCCCTCGGGATGTCCATCGCTCGCAAGACGTAAGGAGGGGAAAGCATGAAGCTTACTGTTTATTTTGAAGGTGAATTTTGGGTAGGTGTGACGGAACACGAAACGGACGGCAAGGTCAAAGCCACTCGTCACGTGTTCGGCTCGGAGCCGTACGACGCCGAGGTGATGGAGTTCGTGCAGTTTCGTATGCTGCCGCTGCTCGCGCAAACGTCGGTGGGCGTCAGCTTCGATGCCATGGCCCGGCGGGGCCGCGTCAATCCGAAGCGGCTCGCCCGCGAAGCCGCCCGCGAGATGGATCGCAAAGGCATCCGCAGCGCAGCACAGGAAGCGCTGAAGCTCGATCTGGAGCACCGCAAGAAGTCGCGCAAGATCGTCTCCCGGGAGCAGCGTGAAGCCGAGAAGGAACGCAAACGCGAAATCGCCATTCAAAAAGCGAAAGCCAAGCACCGCGGCCGGTAACGATCGCGTGCAAAAAAACACCCAGATGCCGGGCTGTCTATAGGACAGTCCGACAATCGGGTGTTTTTGCCATAGTCAGGAGGTTTAAATCTTCTCCGGCGCCTCGATACCAATCAGCGCCAGGCCGTTCTTCAGCGTAATCCTTACGGACTCCACGAGCGCAAGACGCGCTTCGCGCACCTCGGCATCCTCCGCCTTCAATATCTTGCATTCATGATAAAAACGGTTGAAGCTTTGCGCCAGATCGACCAAATACCGGCTGATAATGGAAGGCTCCAGCTTATGCATCGCCTGCTCGACCCGTTCCTTGAACAGGTACAGCTGCTTCAGCACGCCTTGCGCCTCTTCATTCTCCAGGTGCTTCGGATCGAAGCCTTCGAACGACTGCGTCTCTGACGGATCGGCTTTCGCCAGTACGCTGCACGCCCGCGCATGCGTGTACTGCACGTAAGGACCGGTTTCACCTTCGAAATTCAGCGCCTCGTCCCAGGAGAAGACGATATCCTTAATCCGGTTGTTGCTCAGATCGTTGAAAATAATCGCCCCTACGCCGACCTTGCGGGCGACTTCGTCTTTATTTTCAAGATTCGGATTTTTCTCTTCGATAATTTCGCGGGTCTTCTCGATCGCTTTGCCGAGCAGATCCTCCAGGTTGATAACGTTGCCCTTCCGGGTCGACAGCTTCGCGCCTTCCAGACTGACTTTGCCGAACGGCACATGCAGCATTTGCTTCGACCAATCGTAGCCCATCAGCTCAATCACTTTGAACAGCTGGTTAAAATGCAGGCTTTGCCCCGCATCGGTCACATAGACGCCTTTGTCAAAATCGTACGTGTTCTTGCGGTACTTGGCCGCCGCCACGTCGCGCGTATGGTACAGCGTTCCGCCGTCCTTCTTCACCATGAGCGCCGGAGGCATATTGAACTGGTCGAGCCGGACGAGAAGCGCTCCGCCGTCTTCTTCCAGCAGGTTTTTCGCCTTAAGCTCGTCCAATACTTCCGCCATTTTATCGTTATAGAAGCTTTCGCCGGCATACGAATCGAACTTGACGCCGAGCAGATCGTACATCTTGTGGAACTCCTTCAAGCTGATGTCCACAAACCAGCGCCACAGCTTGTGCGCCTCCTCGTCCCCCTGCTCCAGCTTTACGAACCAGGCGCGCGCCTCGTCCTCCAGCTCCGGCTTCACGTCGGCTTCGTCATGGAACTTGACGTAAATGCGCTGCAGCTCGTCGATGCCTTCCGCTTCGACGGCAGCCTGATCCCCCCACAGCTTGTAAGCGACGATCAGCTTGCCGAACTGTGTGCCCCAATCGCCGAGATGATTGACGCCTACGCTGTTGTATCCCATAAAGTTGAAAATGTTATAAAGCGCATTCCCGATAACCGTCGAGCGGAGATGACCGATATGGAACGTCTTCGCAATGTTCGGCGAAGAGAAGTCGATGACGATGTTCCGTCCTTGACCGTATTCCTGCGAGCCGTAACGGTCTTGGCGCGCCAATACTTCACCCACGACTTCATTGGCGAAAGCGGCCGGGTTCAAAAATACGTTAAAATAACCGGACACCGCATCGACCCGCTGAACCGACGCATTGTCGCTCCAACCCGCCTTCAGCTCTTCCGCAATCGCCTGCGGCGCCTTCCGGAGCTGCTTGCTAAGCTTGAAGCAGGGCAGTGACAAATCCCCCATCTGCGGATTCGGCGGATACTCGATCAGCTCCGCCAGCGCTTCCTGCGATATTCCCTCAAGTTTTGCCGCCAGCTGTCCGGCCAACCATTGTTTGTAATTCATACACGATGTGCCCCTTTCTTCGAACGAACGCCGCCATCCCGCAGTACGCTTTCATACAAGAAAGCACCCCGGTCGGGGTGCCGTTTTTCAACGTCGCACGTAGGTTTTGCCAGCCTTTGCATATGTTCCATTATATCGGGCGCGAAAAACCGAGTCAAGCCGGGTTTGCTGCGTCAGACCAAGGATTTTGGCGGTCTGGCGGTGCTTCGTTCCGGCATGCGCGCGATTTTTGCATGAATTTTGGAGACTGATGAAAAAATAAGGGAGGAAATTTAAAACAAACTTTCATTAAGGAGGCGTATGTTTATGCCGTTGGTTCCGTTTGAACCGTTCAGACGCGTGGATCATTGGAAAAAAGAAATGGACAAGTTTTTTAACGAGGGGCTGCCTTCCGCGTTCGGATTCCAGCAGGAATTCGGCGCGCCGCGCATGGACGTCTACGAAACCGAAAATGAGGTTATCGCCCACTGCGAGATTCCGGGCCTGGAGAAAAAAGAAGATGTAGACATCCAAGTGGAGCAGCAGACGCTCACGATCGTCGGCTCCGTACACAGAGTACAGGAAGCGAAGGAAGAGCAATTTCACCGCAAGGAGCGTTATACCGGCCGCTTCCAGCGCACCGTTGCGCTGCCGGCGGAAGTGCAGGCCGAGGGCACGGTCGCTACGTATAAGAATGGCATTCTCGAAGTGAAAATGCCCAAGGCTCTGAACAATGCCAGAAAGCGGATCGACGTGGAATTTCATTAATAGACGTCATCCAACTGTAATCCAATTGAAATATGCTTTTCATCTTCCCTTAATGTAAAGCTTCTATAATAAAGCTCGACCCCCTTTTTCATATAGATTCTCTCTTGGCCCGCTGCCCGTTGCTTGCGGGTCGCTTTTTTTCGCGAAAAGCAAAAAACCGGAGCTTCCGGCTGCCGCCGGTTCCACTCCGGTTTACGAGTTTAAAGCATTTTTTGCAGCATGACGACGTCCAGCAGCTTGCCGAATTTGAAGCCGACCTCGCGCATTGTGCCCACGGTATCGAACCCGAACTGCCTATGAATATGAATGCTGCTGTCGTTGCCCTCCACGATCCGCGATAGCACCGTATGCAGCCCGGCCTTTTTCCCTTCGGCCAATACGGCCTCCAGCAGCTTTTTCCCAAGTCCCTGACCGCGGTGCCCGTCCCGGATATATAAGGACAGCTCCGCCGTGCGCGCATAGGCCAGCCGGTCGGAATAGCGGTTCGCGGCGGCCCAGCCGAGAATCAGACCGGCATCCTCGGCGACGACGACAGGGTAAGCTTCGCCGTGCTGTTCGAACCATTCCAGCTGCTGCTCCAGCGTGCGCGGAACCGTATCGAACGTCGCTACCGTCGTTAGGACAGCTTCATTATAAATATCCAAAATGTGCGGTACATCCGCATGTCCGGCCCGTCTGATCTCCATTCAAAGCCCGCTCCCTCTCACGCCATCCTAGCGATTTTTTCGCCTACTATAGCAAGGTTTCGGGAGAAATGCAAGACTCGAACCGGAAAGCCGTCTATTACAAACCAAGCGTCTCGGTCATATCCTTCAGCACCGCCGCATCCTTCATCATGTGCACGGCTTTACGGAAGTCCGTGTACATTACGCGGTCTTCGTCCAGAAAAGGCACCTGCTTGCGGCACTGCGCGTACACCCAAGCCGTTCCCTTGCCCAGCCCGTCGGCCCCGCGGTAATCGGCCGCTTGCGAGCCACAGAGCAGCTCGATGGCGACGACGTTGTACGCATTTTCGACGATTTTGGCCGCTTTTCTCGCCCCGATCGTTCCCATGCTCACGTGATCCTCTTGATTCGCCGAGCTTGGAATCGAATCGACACTGGCCGGATGCGCCAGCGACTTGTTTTCAGAAACGAGTGAAGCCGCCGCATACTGCGCAATCATGAAGCCCGAGTTCGTGCCGCCGTACTTCGTCAGAAATGGAGGCAGTCCTCCGCTCAGCTGGGGATTGACCAGCCGCTCGATCCGCCGCTCCGATATATTCGCCAGCTCCGCCACCGCAATGGAGAGGAAATCCATCGCCAGCGCAATCGGTTGACCGTGAAAATTGCCGCCCGAGATCACTTTCTCCTGCTCGGTGAAAATGAGCGGGTTATCCGTTACCGAATTCATCTCGATCACTAATTTATCGTGAATATATTGAAGCGCGTCGGCCGAAGCGCCGTGAACCTGCGGTACGCAGCGCAGCGAATAAGCGTCTTGGACGCGCAGCTCGCCTTGGTTCGTCATCAGGCGGCTGTCTTGGGTCAGCTTGCGGATATTCGAAGCGACCTGCTGCTGGCCGGCATGCGGGCGGATGTCGTGCGTTTCCGGGTCGAACGCCTGCCTTACGCCCTGCAGAGTCTCGGTGGTCAACGCGGCGGCGCAATCGGCCCATTTGGCCAGCTGCAGCGCGTCCCAGCAAGCCAAAGCGCCGACGGCGGTCATCACTTGCGTACCGTTGATCAGAGCCAGGCCCTCTTTCGCTTCAAGCGACACCGGTACGATTCCCGCCTTGTCCATCGCCGTTTTGCCATCCAGCTTCTCTCCCCGGAACAACGCTTCCCCTTCCCCCATCATGACCAGCGCCAAATGGGACAGCGGGGCCAAGTCTCCGCTGGCGCCGAGCGAGCCTTTCTCCGGAATCAGCGGAACGACGCCTTTGTTCAGCATCTCGACCATCGTTTCCACAACGGAGTAGCGTATGCCGGAATAACCTTGAATCAAGGCATTGATGCGAAGCAGCACGATCGCTCTCGCCACTTCCGCCGGGAACGGATCGCCGATCCCGCAAGCGTGGCTGCGGATCAGATTCACTTGCAGCATCTTCGCGTCTTCGCTCGAAATGTACGTGTCGCTGAATTTGCCGAAGCCCGTGGTCAAGCCGTAGACGACTTTTTTCTCCGCCAGCAGCTTTTCCACATATTGTCTGCTATTCGTTACCTTCGCCTTGACCGAAACATCAAGCTCGACTTCGTAACCGTGGCGCGCCACAAGCACAACCTCCTGCAAGGTCAGCTTGCCGCCGCCGATCGTAATAGGTGCCGTTTTAATCATCACGAATCACTCTCCTTATGAAATGGACACAAAAAAAGAGGCCACACCAAATCAATGGTCGTGACCTCTAAACGCAACTATAAGACTATGGTCTAAAGTTATTAAATTGAAACGTCCGGTCATCAAATGTGATTGATGCCGAAACCCAAAACTTCATGCTCGAAGCCTTTTTTCGGGGCGCCGATCGTGCCGTACATGCATACGCAGATCCATTCCCCTTCGTCCGGTTGACCTTGTTCGGTCGACAAAGGGCCGCGAACAATGGCGAAGGTCAGCCCTACCGTGCGCAATACGTCCCGAATCTGCGGGGTTCCCCGGCTCACCCCTTGCAGAGCCTCCAGGATCGCATGGTACAAGCCGTGCGTTTCCCGGTACCGCTTTTCGTCGATGACCCGATTGTTTTTGGCAGCGGTTTCGATGGCCGCAATGACTTTCGCGCTGTCCATGGAGCCGACCTTCCCGACGGTATGCCGGTATCCGTCCGCTTCCAGCTTTCGTACGATGTCCGCCCCCATCGCATGATCGTGCATCATCGTCAATAAGGCGGTTAATTTGCCGATCGTAGAAGGAATCCCCTGCTGGCCCGTCACTTGCATGCCCCTTTCCTGCAGAAAAGCCACAATAAAAATAAAAAAGACGCTACAACAGCAAATGGGAAAGCTTCTTCCCGCTCCCATAAGACTTGCCTTGTATCGACCCGACTATACGCTAAATTGTCTAAAAGGATTTTGCTCATCACTAAAGTATCTGATGAAATTGTATCATACATCACGCGGGTTGACAATAACGCCAAGGAAGGCTGCCGGCTCCATTGCATGGTAAAACGGAACCGGAAATCCGACCTTCGTGTTCGAATGAATCAGAGCTTTTGCATGATCGATTCCATCACTTCCAAGCCTTTCATCTGGCCCATAGCAAGCGGTCCGACAATCTCTGTATCGATGATAAAAAGTTTGCCTGTTTTCACGGCGGTAAGACTATTCCAGACTTTATTCGTTTCCAGTTCCTTCAAAGTCATTTCAGCCTTTCCAGTGAAATCCTTCCCGAGAAAAATATAATCCGGGTCGACAGCGGCTACCCCTTCAAGGCTAATCTCGCCCCAGTCCTTCATGCCGTCAAACTTCGCAAATCCAAGTCCTTTATAATAAGGTTCCATGCGAACCCCTCCGTAATAATTAAAACCTTTGCCCCACGTCATCATAAAGATGGCGGTCTTGCCTTTCACTCCTGACTGCTCAAATTTGCCTGCAAGTTTGAGCAGCCTGTCGTTATACTTTTCGACATATTGCTGCGCCTTGCCTTCTTCCCCGATCACCTCGGCGACTTTGCCGATCGTGTCCTGCCAGTTCTCCGATTCCGGGATAAGTATGGTAGGTGCGATCTTCGACAACTCATCGTAGATTTTCGCGTCCTCTCCCCAACCGATGATCACATCGGGTTTCAAATCGAGTAATTTCTCAATATTCGCCTCGCTGCCGAGATCTTTTGCTCCGCCTTCTTTGGTGTAGGCATCATAAACGGGAAAGTTGCGAAGCGATTGCAGGCCGACAACGCCGCTTACGGCAGACGCCTCACCGATTGCGTACAAATGGTCCGCATACGGGAAATAGGTCACTACGATGTTCTGGGGTTTGGATTTGAGAAGAGTTTCTCCCTTGGCATGCTTAATGGTCCTTGGAAAGCCAGCGGCCTCGCTCGTTTTGGCGGCCTCATTCACGGCTGCGTTCTGCACATCCGCCGCGTTTTTTTTCTCCGAATTGCCGCAAGCAGTAAGCAGCAAAATGAGCAGTATCGCTACGGTAACAAGGAAGCTTTTTTCTTTCGGGATCGATGCAACGTACATTCAAATTTCCTCCGTTCAATAGATTTGAAGCTTTCGAACTTGGCCCGGCAGACGGGTCTCCCGGCCCCTGATGACGATTGCCGGAGCGGCCATTGGTTGGTTTCACAGCCTCCTAATTAATAATGATTTTCATTATCATTTTAACAGCCTTGTCTTCCTCAAAGCAATTCAAATAAAAATCAGCTACATCTCGAAAATTTCTTCGTTCAAATGATAAGCAAATTCTCTGTACATACTGACGGCATAAAAATAAGCCCATAAATTACTAAAAAGTAATTTATGAGCCTATTATTCTTTACTATGATGCGGTCGAGAGGACTCGAACCTCCACGGCTGTTACACCACTAGAACCTGAATCTAGCGCGTCTGCCAATTCCGCCACGACCGCATATTTCGCCGCGATTCGATTGATTTCGAACCGACAAATGGAATTATATAACGATCGCTTACCCTATGTCAAGCATAAAATCTTCTATAACATGATTAACCGGCGCATCCTCTCTCCTAATTTTTCTTCGGCTTATTATCCAAAATAAATCGTAGTTCCTTAATATCGTCATCGGACAAAGATTGCTCCTCGATGAAGTGAACCAGCATAGACTTCAGGGCTCCTCCATAAATTCGCTTAATAAAAGACTGTGTTTCGGCTTGCCGACATTCATCCTGCGAATAAAGCGGAAAGAATGTATAGAGTTTCTGATTTTGATTTACACCTGCTACCTTTTTTTGGACTAGACGATCTAACAGAGTGCGTACCGTCTTCGGCTTCCAATCCGTTTTCTCCTGTAGAGAAAGAATAATTTCGTTAGCCGTTTGCGGAGCCTTTTCCCATAGCACGTTCATGACTTCCCATTCTGCTTCTGAAATATTGGGGACTTTATTAGACACTCTTATCCTCCTTCATATATGCCTTTATCCTTCAAAATAGATAACGTTATTTCTGCTGCCTTACTTCCGTTGGCGTTCTCTTCATTTTGTATATTTGTTGCAAAGAAATAAACGTCGTCCTTAGTCTCTACATATCCAATGAACCAACCATTTATCATTTTTTTATTTACAGTACCTGTAGCTGTTTTTCCGGATAGTAGCGCACCATCTTTTTCTTCCAATCTAATCGAATCTTTGACGGTCTGTACATTCTTCTCTTTAAATTCAAATTGGTTTGTATAAAAAGCTTTTAATAATTGTACCTGCTCTACGGGGGATATCTCTAATGAAGATTCTAACCAATATTGTCCGATTCCTCCTGAAAGATTGCGATTACCATAGCCTATTTGGTTCAGATAAGTTTGTATTTTATCCTGTTGGATTATTTTATCCAAGTCCTGAAAATACCAATTCACTGAATTTTGCATTGCTTTAAATAAGTTTTGATCCTTATTCCATGAATTAAAAGGATAATGTATGCCATTCCATGGCATGGAGGAATTTTCTCTCGTTATGACATTGGAATCCAATCCAAACAACGCAAGATAAATTTTGTAAGTTGAATCCGGAGAAACTCTTAATTTGCTTTGATTTTCGTTATAGATACGATATTGATCTGCTTTCAAATCATATAACACAAAGCTCCCTTTATATCCTGAAAAATAATCACTTAAATCCTCGTGCATAGTCCGATCACTGGTAAAATCGTATCGGTTATGATCATCCGCCATCACAGAAACGAGTGGAGCCTGACTTGCAACAACTATTCCCACAAGCATAAAGATAGCGATACTCTTCAGCTTCAATAACTTTGAATCAGCCGTAAACGAAGCAATCCTTTCTATACGTTTCCTTATTTGCTGTTTAGGACCATTGAACTGATTAGTCAAAGCAAAATTTTTCAAATGTGATGCTCTGTCCACAACTTTAATGATGGTATTCCCATATTCGGCATAGCAGCGTTCATCTAATGAATGTAAAACAGCCATGTCACAAGCTATTTCACGATCTGATCTCATTTCCCTAAAAGCAAGCCAAACAAGTGGATTGAACCAGTATACGACTTGATAAATAACGATTAGGTAATTCGACACAATATCTTTATATTTAATGTGATTGAGTTCATGCAAAATAATATATCTGATATCCTTCAATGACAACCATTCGTCAAAATGAGTCGGAAATACAACATAGGTTTTCAGAAGGCCAAACGTCATCGGCGAACTGACAAGCGGAGATTCCCCTACAATTAAATGTCTCGATATCTTTAAATCCTGCATGCACTGTTCAAATAACACGAGAACTTCTTTGTTTTTCAGGTTAGACGTAGTGCGTTTAATATTTTTTACCTTTAGCCAGGCATGCATGGTCAAACCGGCCATTACGAGTATCCCTGCGATCCAGGTCAAAGCTAAAATGATATTCAGGTATGCTGGACTAGCACGGTTTATAGATATCGAAAAGTCCTGCAGCCAATTCACATTTCCAAATTCCTGATCTCCGGTGGTCATAGCAGAAGGACTTATTCCATCGCTTTGGTTAACACTGAATAAATGGAAATTGTTTCCGAAACTAAATAAATGACTTGATATAAAAGGAAGCAGCAATGCAATAAACAATAGAAACCATAGATTATAGTGCCATTTCGCTGAAAGTTGCTTTTGGAACAATTTTTTAATCAGCATAATAGCGGCAATGGTAAAAGACGACACAATGAAGCTAATAACGAAATGAGTAAAGAACATGCTTTTCGTCTCCATCTCTCAACCTTTCGGTTGAAATCATTAAAGCAAAACTTGTAGCCTGAATTTTAGCAGTTGACTGTCATTTTATCAACTACCATCAAACTGATTTGGAATAGGCTGGCTCGTAAATAAGCCAACTTATTCCATGCCTTGAGAGAGTTTAGACGCTACGGTTGATCATTGCAGTTTACTTGAAGGCGTCCATTGCTATTTTCGCAGCCTGCGCGATAAGGTCGTCATTATAAGCGGAATCCTGCTTATCGCGGCTGGAGAGAATTGCGATAATGATAGGGTCTCTGTTCGGTGGCCAAACAATAGCAATGTCGTTTCGCGTTCCATAACTGGCGGCACCGGTTTTATCTCCAACCTGCCAGCCTTCGGGTGCGCCCGCACGGATCAGTTTAGCCCCAGTCGTGTTCCCCCGCAGCCAATCTGTAAGGAGCTTACGTTTGTCAGTAGAAAGCACGTCGCCGACCGTGAAAGCCTGAAGGGTTGTGGCAAGTGCTATAGGTGTACTTGTATCTCGTGTGTCTCCCGGGATGGCTTGGTTCAACTCTGTTTCAAAACGTGCAGACGTAGTAACGTTATCGCCGATCTTTTTCAGTACTGTTTCAAAACCCTTAGGGCCACCCAATTCTTTTAGTAAGAGATTCCCCGCGGTGTTGTCGCTATAACGGATAGCAGCGTCGCAGATATCCCTAAGGGTCATCCCTGTTTCCACGTGTTTTTCTGTTATGGGTGAATAAGTGACCAAGTCTTCCTTGGTGTAGGTGATTACTTTATCGAGATTGGCAATAGAGCTTTGCTGAAGCACTGCGCCTGCCGCCAAAGCCTTATAGGTGGATGCAAAAGCGAACCGTTCCTCAGGTCTGTAAGCAATCGTCCGACTCGTACCGGTATCTATTGCGTACACACCAAGTCTAGCGCCAAATTTGTTCTCGAGTTGAATAAACTCGTCAGACTCGGATGTAACTACTGCCTGGGTCTTCTCTGTCGACTGGGTAACAGGGGGATTGACAGCCTTCGCACAACCAATGAGCAAGATGGGTACAAACAATAGAGGTAATGCAATTTTATTGCAAATTTTTACTATAGAATGTTTAGATTTACTCAAGATATTTAACCTCATTTCAAAAAATATTATGTAAGCTGAAAACGAAAAAGCTGTTTTTTCTATCCTATACTCTGTTACTCCTCTCTAATTTTGATTACATTCGTAATATTATACTACACTTGTAGTCTATCGATGTCAAATTAAGCACCAGCTTAAAATAAAAAGGTTCCTGCTCTGCCAGAAAAAGCAGATCAGAAACCTGTCGTTTGTTTTAATGGGCAAAGGTATGCACCTTCGCCCATGATTTTATTTTTCAGCCCGCAACTTTAATTAACAGCCTGCGACTTCCAATAGCTCTCCATCTCTTTAATGAACCCTTTACGATCAATCTTGTTAATTAAATATTTCTGCATGGAGGCGCCCAGCTTAGCGTAATGATCCCCGGGAAGGAATTTGAACATTCCGAGATTAATAACCTTGCCTTCTTTAACATAATTACTTATTGAAGGAGAAATGGCATTCGTCCCCTTTACCTTTAAATCTTTATAAGGCATGATTAATCCCATTTTGGAAATAATGGAATTTTGTCCCTGTTCACTTGTGACCATCCACTCAAAAAATTGTTTGGCTGCTTCCTGCTGCTCCGGTGTTGCTCTTGTTTTATCGATGGTGTACAGAAACGGTTCCAAAACCGGAATCTCCTGGTTCCCGTAGTCATCCGGGTTGTTGCTGATTGGAAGCGGCATGATTCCAAATTGTTTGTCCCGGCCTTCCACAGGGTCCATTACGGACCAAGCCCAATCTCCCATAAAGTAGAATGCCGCGTTACCTTTGGCAAAATCTATCGTGTCTTTATTGAAGTCGGCGACAATCGGATCGTTCTTGCGAAGATTATACTTTTTAAGCAAGTCGAAGGTATCCAGCAAACCATTGAATTGGGGATTGCCGGATAAATCCACGCTTCCCTTTTTCAAGCCCTCCAAAAAATTACGATTATCTTCAACCTTTTTGGATTGCAGGCCGTAGGCTAACGATAAATAATGGGAGCCTAAAGACCAGTCCGATCCATGAATCAATACCGGCGCCTTGCCGGCGGCTTCCACTTTTTTGAACAAAGCTTCCAAATCATTGCGGGTTTTCACCGATGCGGGATCAAAAGTTCCTCCGATCGCTTCCTCAACTACCCGTTTATTGTACAATAAGCCGTAACCCTGCGTAGTCCATGGCACGCCCACAAATTTGCCTTCAAATAAGTTTCTTTCAATCGTGCCCGGCAGCGTCAACTTTTCGTATTTTGCTTTCTCCGACTCCAAATCCAGCAATGTGTCTTTGAACTTTAATACCGTTTGCTGTTCCAGCATGGCGGCCGTAGGCGGATTGCTGGAAGCCTGAAGCGCTTCGTATTTTTGTATATAATCGGTTCCTGCTTGCGCATTCAATAATTCAATTTTTACTTCCGGGCGCTCTTGCTGATACGCCTTCACCAAATCGGTAAAAGCGTTGTTCTGATCCACCGTATAAAAAGTAATCTTGACGCCCTTCTCCGATTGAGCCGCTCCCGGCGATGCATCCTTATTGGAACAAGCGGCCAACGTAGATAGCAGCAAAGCCGTACAAATTCCGAGCTTGATACCCGCTTTGATTTTCAATATCTTTTCCCCCTTATCTTATAAATAAGTAAACGGCTCTCTTGCATCAATAAAGACAACCGGAATCCCATGGACCAAAGGCTGCAGCCATTCCGCCATAAATTTCATGCCCCATTCTTCGCTGCGTTCATGCCCTATAACGATCATGGCTTTGTTAAGTCCAAGCATTTGGGCGTCGTTGATATAGGCGCAGAGCGTCCACTCCATTATTTCGCCGCAAACCATGACATCCAAATTCATATTTCGCATCAATTCCATCGGCATTTGTTCTCTTCCCAGGCCCAAGCTGCCCCCGCCCACTAAAATGCCGACTCTCGAACATTTCATTTCGGGTTTGCCGATGATTTGAATCACATCCATGGATAGCTTCCGTTTAAAAAAGCTCGCCAGCTCCGCCAAACTGACCTCCTCAATTTGGTAGGTGTGAGGATTTCCGTCAAGCATATTGTTTTCCCAGCCAATTTCTTTTAGGAGGCCGTCATAGATTCTGTCTGTTTTCCCCATGTGCATGTAATCGTGAAACCGCCAGATCACGATCCGATTCTCATCTATCAATTTTTTCTTAGCCGCATATACAGGGTCGTCCTGAAGCCAGTCCGTTTCATCACTTCCCGTATAGTAGGTAGGCTCATGGGTAATAATCATATTCGCCCCGCAAGCGATTGCCTGCTTGATAACGTCAACCGTTGCCATAAATGTCGTTACAATTCCGGTGACCTCCGTGTCGGGACTGCCGCTCATGATCCTGTCTCCGGTTTCGGGCAATCTAAAATCGCCACACGAATCCGTCAAAATGGCATCAATCACTTGTTGAACCTTCATTTCTAATCCCTTCTCTCGTTAAGATTACGTCCAAACTAGCGCTGCTGCTCTCCCTAAGGAATCAACGCTTAAAAGCTCTCGCCAAAGCATCCAAGTATCCGTTTCTGGCGCGTTGACTGATCTCCGCATCCGGAACAACGTGTTCGAAGCCGTGATAGCATCCAGGATAAAGCTGAAATTCGACATCAACTCCTGCCTGCGCAAGACGCGCAACATAGTCGATCGTCTCGTCGCGGAACGGATCAAGCTGCCCTACGCAAGTATAGACCGGAGGCAGACCGGCCAAGCTCTTCGCGCGGCTTGGCGCCGCATAAGGGGAAATGTCTCCTTGGGCATGCTCGCCAAGATACATCTTCCAGGCCGCCAGGTTATTGGCCCTGTTCCAAACCGCTTGATGCGTAATTTCATGGCTTGAGGGCGTAACGTTACGATCGTCGATCATCGGATATAACGGCATTTGAAAACAAATGGCCGGTCCGCCTTTATCTCGAGCCATCAGCGCCAATGCCGCCGTCAACCCCCCTCCCGCACTTGCCCCGCCAATCGCAATCCGCGACAAATCGATATTCATTTCCTCCGCGCGGTTTGTTATCCATTCCAATGCAGCGTAGCAGTCTTCAATGGCCGCCGGAAACGGATGCTCGGGGGCAAGGCGATAGTCGGGCGAAATAACGATGCAATTGGCCGCTTTTACAAAGCATTCGCAGAGAACGTCATCGGAACTCGGGTGACCCAACACATATCCCCCGCCATGGATCCAAAGAAAAGCAGGCAGCTTTTGATCCTCTCTCCGGACCGGTTCATAAATCTTGACCAGCATTTCCTTTGAATCTCCGCCGGATATATAACATTCCGTAATTTGAACGGATTTCGAGCTTTTCGTGGGAGACAAAGGGCGCTGCCTCTCCATAGCCAGATCATCGGGCAAATGAAGAGGCGTTAAAAGCTCTACCCCTTGCTTTAATTCCGGAGCCACTCTGTTTATGAAGTCCAATATCCATACCTCCAATTATGATGAAATTTCCCCAAGCTTAATCACACTGCAAAATGATCGGCAAATCCTCTTTCATCGACATAGGAAATCTCGGCAAGGCTTGCTCTCAAGTCGACTAGCAACATACAACTCTTATCGTCCTTTGTCCACTTGAGACGAAGCTCATCCGCCGGCGAATCAAGAACCTCAAATTCTCCCTGGAAAGCTTCATATTCGTTCCTGAAACGGATCAGCCTCAAAAGCCGCTGCACCGCTTCCTTCTCCAGAGACCGCTCGATCTCTTCCAGAGAGAAGTTGTGGCGGTTGATTTCCCGGCCTTCTCCGGTATTCTTTACACGTTCATAATCGTTCTCGCCGGCCAACAGCCCCACATAATACACCTGCGGAATGCCGGGCGTAAAGAACTGAATGGCGCGTGCCGTCAAATAGGCGTCGTCATCGCTATTTAATGCGGAATAATAGGTACACCGGATTTGATGGACATCAAATCCATCCGCCGCTTTATGTTCATCCGACAAGATCAGACTGAGGTTGGCTCCCCGAGCCACGCATACATCCACAATTTTTCTCGCTTCTCTCGTATCGATCAAATCATCCAAATCCGGCTTTACCGGAATACCGTCATGGCAATCCAGCATCGTAAACTGGTTCTTCGGCCGGGTCTTTAAATAATGAACCAAATCCCCGCTGTTTTGGTTGATCAAAGCTTCAAGAATTTGGTATGGCAGGATAAAATCATAAATCCAGCAGCCATGCTCGGCGAGCTTGTATTGCGTAGTATAGTGCGCATGAACCTCCGGCAGCAGCTCAATTTCAAGCGATGCGGCAAGCTTCATCACCCAGTCCAGAAACTCATATATTTCCGGCTCCACGAAAAAGCAACTGGTGCCGAGCTTTTTGATCACATAACCGACAGCATCAAGCCTGACAATTTTTACATTGTTCTTCTTAAAGTTTAGAAAGAAGTCCGTCAAAAGCTGCTTAACCTTCTCCGACTTCATATCGAGATCAATCTGCTCGGATGGGTCCGTTTTGCCAAATGTGGTCCATACCTTTTCCTCTTCACCGGTCTTCGCAATAGTGAAGGTCGAATAAGGCAGCGGCCGGCGCAGGAACATTTTATCGATGTCTTGCTGCACTGGCTGACCATCCGGCCAAATTTTATCTAATGTGATAAATAAGTCCGCGTACTCGGACTCCCTCCCCTTTTCAAGGAAGTCTTGAAAGTATGACGATTGCCGGGAAATATGGTTAACCATCAAATCAACCAAAACATCGAACTCTTCGCCGATGGCCTTCATATCTTCCCACGTGCCAAAGCTCGGATCAATTTCCAGATAAGTTTGCGGCGCGAATCCCCTGTCTCCGGTGGAGGGGAAAGGCGGCAAAATGTGAATACCACCTTTGAAGACGTCCGAAAAATACGTATTCAGCACGCGATGGAGCGTTTTTAAATCTCCGCCAAGGGAGTCGGGATACGTAATCAGCTGCACTTGATTTTTGACGGACATATGGAACCTCCTACAGTTCGTATAAGTTTTTTATCGCTTCGAGTTCAGGCAAATCTACCACCGCGCCGGTATATTTCAGCTTATAAGCGCTAACGGCGAATCCGAGAGAAATGGCTTCATGAATGGAATATCCTTTCACCAGCGCCGTATAAAATCCGGACCAGAACGCATCTCCCGCTCCGGTCGTATCCGCTACCTCCGTAGCCAGAGTCTTGAAGGTAACGGTCTCGCTTCCGTTGGATACTATAGCGCCGTACTTTCCCAAGGTCAGGATCACCAGCTTGGCGCCGAGACTCAAAAACTTCTTAATGTGGTTATAGGGCGTATCTTTGCCGAATAATCTTTCCGCATCGTCGCCCGACGGCTTAATGATATCGGCCTTACCGATGATGGATTTTACATAGGCTGCGCCATCTTCGCCCTTTTGCCATAATACCGGATGATAGTTAGGGTCAAAACCGATCAGCACGTTTTGCTTTGCGGCAAGGTCCAGCATTTTTTCGATCGTATCGCGGGCCGGGAGCATGGAAATGGGCCAGCAAGAGAAATGCAAGATCTTTGACCGGAGCAGGGCTTCTTCAAGCTTAGAAGTATAGGAAATTTGATAGTCCGCACTTCGATAAAAGACGGGAACCGGAGTCGACTGGCTTTTTGTAAGAAGGACCAGACTCGTTGAATTTTCAACGGTTTCAACGTACTCCGGCTCAATCCCCGCTATGCGCAATTGGTTGATCAGAAACATGCCTAATCTGTCTTCTCCTACGGCTGCTGCAATCTGCGAACGGCCCCCTAATTTTTTGACGTTCATCGCGATATTCGCCGGCGATCCGCCAAAAAACTTATGGTACGCAGCTCCTTCAAAAGCATCATCGTAATCTGCGGAAATCAGATCGATCAGAAGCTCCCCGGCCATCAAAACATCATTCTGTCTATCCTCAAAATCCAAGACCTGCTTAAATTCAAACACAATAACTTCCTCCTGCGGCTACGTTAATTTAATTGCGGGAAACACCGAGTCCACTTCTTTCAGAAAAGAACCTATGTTGTTCCCTTTTCCAACAATTTAACCGGAAGAATCGTTTCCAGAGGTATATCTTCGCCAGCAATTTGCCGAAGCAGGTATTTGACCGCCAATTCCCCCATCTTCTTGACCGGCTGCTCTACCGTCGACAAATCGTCCGTACCGCCAATTTGAATTCCGTCATAGCCTACGACCTTCACATGCTCGGGTACGGCCTTGCCGCGTCTCCGGCATTCCTTGATGACCTGCAGCGCCAGAATATCGCTGCTTGCAAATACGCCGTCAATATCGGGATGTTCTTCAAATAATGCACGAACCAAATTTTCGTATTCCTTATATTTAAAACCGTTCAAATCCGTTTGTTTAACCACAAAACCGACGTCTTTGCCGCTCACTTGTTCAATGAATGCGTCATGCCGCTGTTTGGCCAACAGATTTAGCCGCAAGTTTCCGCTTAAATAAGCGATTTTTCTGCACTTTTTGCTAAGAAGCAGTTTGGTGGCCAGCACTCCTCCGCTATAATT
>NZ_JTHN01000083.1 GCF_001399685.1 Paenibacillus sp. A3 | reverse complement strand
ATCGACTTCCTGCAGGAAGCGTGCAGCGTTCGCCGCATCCTCCGTCACGATGCACTCCGAGTGCATCGTCCCGTGGCGGCGTATGTGCGCCAGCGCCTCGTCCAGCCCGTTTACGACGCGAACGTTCAAGATATAGTCGTTATATTCGGTATCCCAGTCAGTGTTCGAGGCCGCTTTCACCGCCGGCACGAGCCGCCGCGTTTCCGCATCGCCCCGCAACTCGACCATTTGCTGCACGAACTGCTCGGCGATGCTCGCCAGATGACGCTTAGCGAAATCGCGATGCACCAGCAGCGTTTCCATCGAGTTGCATACCGAAGGTCGCTGCACTTTTGCATTGATGGCGATCTTCAGCGCCATATCCGGCTGCGCGCTGGCGTCGATGTAGGTATGGCAAATGCCGGCTCCGGTCTCGATTACCGGCACGGTTGCATTTTTGACGACGTTCTGAATTAACGAAGCGCCGCCGCGAGGAATAAGCACGTCGAGCAGGCCGTTCAGCTTGAGCATTTCGTCGACCGATGCGCGGCTCGGGTCCATGACGAGCTGCAGCGCGTCCGCCGGAACGTCCGTCGATTTCAGCGCCGCATGAAGCACCTCGACGATCCGCTTATTGGAATGGAGCGCCGAGGAGCCGCCGCGCAGCACGACGGCGTTGCCGGTTTTCAGGCAGAGCCCGGCCGCATCCACCGTCACGTTCGGACGCGCTTCGTAGATGATGCCGATGACGCCGAGCGGCACGCGGACTTTGCGGATTTGCAGGCCGTTCGGGCGGTCGAACGCCTCCAGCGTATCGCCGATTGGATCGGGCAAAGCGACGACCTGCCGCAATCCGTCGGCCATCGCTTCGATCCGCTGGCGGTTCAGCGCCAGCCGGTCGAGCAGCGACGTGCTGATGCCGCTCTCGCGTCCGCGCTGCAGATCCTCGGCGTTGGCCGCGATGATCGATTCGGCCTCCGCTACGAGGGCGTCCGCCATGCGCAGCAGTGCGTCGTTCTTTTGCTCGGTGCTGAGCAAACCGAGCTTCGGTGCGGCTTGCTTGGCCAGCTTCGCTTTTTGCACCACTTCGCTCAGGTTTAGAGCTTGATCCGTTGTCATATTCAACTTCCTCCTTCGGAGCGTCATTTAATATCGTACTTGCTTAGGTTCGGCAGCATCCTTTGCTTTTGCCGGGGATGCGAGGGTAATCCATTCGTCGCGATGGATGACTTCGATGCGCGATACCTCGATCCGCTTCTGCACTTCCTCCGTACTAAGACCGGCAACGGCCTGAAGCTGCCAGGAGGCGTAATTGACGACGCCGCGCCCGATCGTTTCCCCATCCGGGCCGAGCACCTCGATGACATCGCCGGGATGGAACTCCCCGGTCACTTCCGTGACTCCCGCGGGCAGCAAGCTTTTGCCGCCTGTGACGAGCGCGAGCTCCGCGCCTTCGTCCACGTAGACCGAGCCCTGGGGCTGGGAGTGGAAGCCGAGCCACTGCTTCTTCATCGGCAAATTATGCTCCGCCGTATCGAAATAAGTGCCTTTCCCGGTTCCTTCTACGGCCAGCATCAGATCGCCGGGCTCCGTGACGCGCCCGACGAACACCGGCACGCCGCCGCGCATTGCGATTCGTGCAGCCTCGATTTTGGAGCGCATGCCGCCGGTGCCAACACTGGAACCGGAACCGCCGGCAATCCGGTAAATGTTTTCGTCGATTTCCAGCACGCGGTCGATCCGCTTGGCGTCGGCGTTTTTGCGCGGGTCTTCGGTGTACAATCCGTCCGTATCGGTAAGAATGACCAGCCTTTGCGCTCGGACCAGATTGGCAACGAGGGCGGACAGCGTGTCATTGTCGCCGAATTTCAGCTCGTCGACCGAGACCGTATCGTTTTCATTAATGATCGGCAGCATTCCGCGGCGCAGCAGCTCTTCAATCGTCATCTGCGCGTTATGGATCCGCTTGCGGTTGGAGAAGTCGGAGCGGGTCAGCAAAATTTGCCCTACGCCCACGCCATGCCCCGTGAATGCCGCCTGGTATGCTTGCATCAGCAGCGCCTGCCCGACGGAAGCGGAGGCCTGCTTCTCGTGCAGCAGCTTGGGACGCGACGCGTAGCCCAGCTCCCGAAAGCCGGCTGCCACGGCACCCGAGGTCACGAGGAGCACGGGAAAGCCTTGACCGCGAAGCGCCGCCAGTTCTGCGGCGAAAAATGCGATTTTTTCCCGATTCAATCCGCCTTCGTCGGACGTTAGCGAGCTGCTGCCGATTTTCACTACGATCGTTTGCTGCATAGGAATCACTCTTTCTATGACTGATCTGGCTGTCGTCCGGGGCAGGCGCGGAAAACACAAAAAGGCCCCGTCCTTTAAGGACGAAAGCCTCTACTTCCGCGGTACCACCTTACTTGATGAATTGACGACCAACTCATCCTGCTTCAGTCCCTTGTAACGGCAGGGAAAGCCGTCCAGCTCGTCGCTGGCCGTTCAGGGGCGGGTTCGGCAAGGCTCCACGGTAAATTCTCGCAGCCGGTGGAATTTACTCTCTGATCGTGCAGGGGCTTTCCTACTATTCCCATCAATACGTTTTGCTTTTCATTAGCATAGCATGAGGGGGGAGGTTTGTAAAGGCGATCAGCCGAACAGGCGAAGGGCGTCGATTCGGTCAACCGCTTCGCGGAGCCGCTCTTCGGTGCTGAGCAAGCCGAGACGCACGTAGCCTTCGCCGTGGTCGCCGAAGCCGACTCCCGGAGCGACGACAATCTTGGCCTGCTCGAGCAGCATGTCGGAGAACGATTCCGACGTGTAGCCCTTCGGCACAGGCAGCCAAGTGAAGAAAGAGCCTTGCGAACGCGACGCTTGCCAGCCGATCCGGTCCAAAGCGCCGAACAGGGCGTCTCTGCGGCTCTGGTACATCTGCACGAGCTCGCGAACGCTATCCTGCGGGCCGGTCAACGCGACGGCCGCCGCCTCTTGGATGCCTCCGAACAAGCTGCAATAGTAATGATCCTGAATCAAGTTGATCATCCGCACGATTTCGGGGTTGCCGAGGCAGAAGCCGACCCGCCAGCCGGCCATGTTGTATGTTTTGGACAACGTGTAAAATTCGACGCCGACTTCCTTGGCGCCCGGCAGCTGCAGGAAGCTGACCGGCTTCTGCCCGTCGAAGCCGATGGCGCCGTAAGCGAAGTCGCTGGCCACCACGATGCCGTGCTTCGCCGCAAAAGCAATCGTCTCCTCATAAAAGGAAGCCGGGGCCGAAACCGCCGTCGGATTGTTCGGATAGTTGATGAACATCAGCTTCGCCCGATTCACGTCATCGGCGGAAAGCGAGCTGTAATCCGGCAGGAACCCGTTTGATTCCAGAAGCGGCATGAAGGCCATCCGGGCGCCGGCCAGGGCTACGCCGGACCAGTAATCCGGGTATCCCGGATCCGGCACCAAACAGACGTCGCCCGGATTGAGCAGGCATTGGGCAATCTCCACAAGTCCGGTTTTGCCTCCGAACAAAACCGCCACTTCCGTTTCCGGGTCAAGCTCGACACCATAATCTTCCCGGTATCTTTGGGCGACGGCCTCTTTTAAAAACAAGTAGCCGTTGAACGGAGGGTAGCGGTGGTACTGCGGATTTTCCGCCGCTTTTTGCAGCGCCTTAACGATGTGCGGCGGGGTCGGACGATCCGGATTCCCTTGTCCCAGATTGATTACGTCGTGTCCTGCGGCAATCTGGACATTGGCTTTGCGCACAAGCGTGGCGAAAAATTGGGTAGGCAGTTCTTGCAGGCGTTCAGCCGAAATCATGGGAAAAGCGCTGACGGCTGCTTCTGTCGGGTTGTTGGTCTTCATCTATGTCACTCCATTAGTTTGGTTTCAAATGTGTTACCTTACAACAAATCCCTTGTTTTCTTATCGGAATATGTCAAATAACCTGAGCGGATAGGAATAATGTAACATGAAAAACGGTGCATGTATACGGGTCTATTTCATCGAATCATCCGTTTATCTGTCGAGTCTTCTATAAATGTGCGCAAAATCAAGAAGATGTGTTATAATGATTGTATGAAGTTTCATTTAATGATATTTAGTTTCATATAATGAAATTATATTGACAACGGAGGGAACATCCATGGCGATAAGCTTTCACGATGAATACAATAAATATACCTACACCGGGAGACACGCCGATTCCGGCTGGATGGAGCTCATCCGGCAGAAGGCGAGTCCCCAAGGGAAAACGGCAGCGGACATCGGCTGCGGCGGGGGCATTTACTCTGTCGCTTTGGCAGAGCTGGGCGTTTCGTCTATTGTCGGCATCGATTTCTCCGAAGCGATGCTTCAAGGAGCCGCCGAGCATGGCGCGGCGTACGGTCAAATTCGTTTTGCGCAAGGGACTGCGGATCAGACGGGATTGCCCGACGACTCGGTCGAGCTCGTGCTGGAACGCGCGCTGATCCACCACATTGCCGCGGAAGTGCTGCCGGACGTATTCCGCGAGGCGCAGCGGATTCTGAGGCCCGGCGGGCTGCTGATCGTGCAGGATCGCACGACTGAGGACTGCCTGCTTCCCGGGAGCAGGGAGCATCTGCGCGGTTACTGGTTCGAGAAGTACCCGCGTCTCCGCCAGTTGGAAGCAGGACGCCGTCACGATGCGGTGGCCCTACGCAAGGCTCTGGAAGCATCCGGATTCTCGGTCCTGGAAGAAACGCTGCTATGGGAAGTACGCAAAAGCTACGCAAGCTATAGCGACTACCGGGAGGAGCTTTTGAGCCGGAAGGGACGTTCGATTTTGCATGAATTGTCTGATGCGGAGCTTCGGGATTTGGCGGATGCCGTCGCAGCGGACTCGGGCTATGAAATGAATGAGCCCGTTCAGGAACGGGACCGCTGGACGATATTCTTTGCGCAGGCGCGTTGAAGTTCCGCTTCCGTTGCTCTATGATAATAGGAAGAAACGGCGCAGTTTCCCAAAGCGGGCCGCTGCGTCCGGAATTTCGAGACGGGTAAGGGGGAAGGTTAGATGGCTGGGCAACGATGGAATTTGGCTCTGCTGCAGATGGACATCGCAATAGGAGAGCCCGAACGCAACTTCGCAAAGCTGGAGAGCCTTCTGCATGAAGCGGTCGCTCACGATACGAAGCCGGATGTGATCGTATTTCCGGAGATGTGGAACACCGGCTATGCGCTGGATCGGATTCAAGAGCTCGCAGACCGTTACGGAGAGCGGACCGAAGCGCTGCTGTCGGCGTTTAGCCGAAAGCACGGCGTAAACATCATTGGCGGTTCCATCGCGGAGAAGCGGGACAACGGCGTTTACAATACAATATTCGCATATGACCGGCAGGGAAACCGTGCAGGAGACTACTCGAAAATACATTTGTTCCGGCTGATGGATGAGGAAAAGTTTCTGCAAAGCGGAGACCGTGCGGGCGAGTTTCAACTGGACGGTATTCCGGCCGGCATGATGATCTGCTATGACATCCGTTTTCCGGAGCTTGCGCGAAAGCTGGCGCTCGGTGGCGCGCAAATTTTATTTGTTCCGGCCGAATGGCCGAATCCGCGGCTGCATCATTGGCGCACGCTGCTGATGGCGAGGGCGATCGAGAACCAGATGTTCGTCGTCTCCTGCAACCGTGTAGGCGTGAGCGGGACGACGGAGTTTTTCGGCCATTCGATGGTCATTGATCCGTGGGGCGAGGTGCTGGCCGAAGGCGGGGAAGCCGAAACGATCGTTCGCGCTGCCGTCGACCTTAGCCAGGTGCCTGCCGTGCGCAGCAAAATTCCGGTATTTGAAGACAGACGTCCTTCCTTGTATTAAAACAGTACAACGGCACGCGAAAACCGGCTCGGATCATTCCGGCCGGTTTTTTGCGCGTTCGGCTTCCATCACCTTGCGGAACGTCTCCATGAACGCGGCGACCGCCTTCGATAAATAACGCCCCTTGCGGTGGGCGATTACGAGCGTACGGGTCGGCCGGTTGGATAGTTGCAGGTACGCGGGCGCCAGCTCGTTCCATCCCCTCAGCAGCATACGCGGGATGAAGGCAATGCCCATCCCCGCCGCGACGAGTGACTGCACCGTCTCGATATTGCTGCTCTCGAACACGATGTTCGGCGAAAATCCGGCATCGTTGCACAATTCGATCGCGATTTGACGGAAGCCCTGGCCTCTTTTAAGCGCGATGAACGGCTCCTCCTGCAGCTCCTCGATGTCGACCGTTTTGCTTCCCCCCTCGGCCAGACGAGCGGCCAGTGGATGCTGCGGCGGGACGGCCAGTACGATCTCTTCCTCAATGATGGGCTCGTAGTCAAGCGAGTCGTCGATCAAGGGCAGGGAAAGCAGGCTAATGTCGGCTTGCCCGTTCGCCGTTAATTGTTCGAGGTTCGAGGTCGTCTCTTCGACGAGCACGATGTCGATTTCCGGGTAGCGCTCCTGGAAGACGGGCAGGACGAGGGGCAGCACGTGCGCGCCTGTAATCGGGAGGCTGCCCACAACAAGCTTGCCTTTGCGCATTTGGGAAATATCTTCCATTTCTTGTTTTAACTGCTCGACCATGTCGAGAATTTTTTGCGCTTTTTCTACGAAGCGGGTTCCGGCATAGGTGACCTCCACCGAGTTGGTCGTCCGTTGAAACAAAAGTACGCCGAGCTCCTTCTCCAGCTTGGAAAGCTGCTGACTGAGCGACGGCTGGGCGATATGCAGCTTTTCGGCTGCGCGGGAAAAGTTCTTTTCGATGGCAATTTGCAATGCGTATTGCAACTGGCGCAGTTCCATGCGGCTCGGCTCCTTTTATAAAGAATACCTATTAATGCTACGTTAATCGTAACGTATTTGTTATAAGAATGAAAGAGCCGCTGTGCGGCAGTTTCTCGTTCGCAAGTAAAAAAGGAAGAAAGAGCGGGAGGCTCCATCTTCCGGGGCAGAACAGAATATGGTCTGACGCGCGCAAACAACCGCTTTCTTTTCGGCCGCAAAGCATCAAGTCCCGCAAGAGCCGGGATATCCGTCGTTTCGTTTCATTTCTTCCAAATGCTCGCGCATCTCTTCGTCTCCGGGCATTTCGGCGACCAGCTTTACTTTGCCGGAAGCGGGCTCCTTTGTTGGAGCCGCATCCGCAGGGCGAGGCGTATCGGTCATTGTACAGTCCTCCTAGGGGGATAATCAGGAATACCGACGGACGTCCCATCTTCGGAGCAGCAGGTGGTACCCGAATTCAATGGCAGCCGTTACGATGGCGATAACGGCAAGCTCCGGCCAGGACAATCCCCAATGATATGCGGTCCCGATGGCCCCCAAAAATAAAGCGGCCAACAGCACGTCGGCTAAGGTTGCGGCACCGTTTCCGAATTCGTCGAGAATCCACTGATCTCCGAGAAAAAAAGCCAGAATACTCAGGCTGACGGAGGCCATCAGCGCTTGGAACAGCGTTGCGTTTGAAAAATAAAGCAGCAGCGGGACGGTAAATAGAGCGTTTAGGACGAGTTTGACAAGCAGCTTGCTCACGCTTTCCAGCTCCCTTACTTTTGCTTTTAGTTGAAAGGTTGTCCAGTCGACCCTTAATTTATGCAGCGGGAGGGGGAAGAGCCCCAGGCTGTTTTTTTGATTGCTCATAGAGAAAACCTATGAAGGTTATAGATATTATATCTTGGATCAATGAAGATGGACGTGATACGATAGGTGACATTAGGAGCATCATTCAGATACCGAGGTGGAACCGATGGCAAAAACAATGTTCGAAAAAATTTGGGACAATCACGTCATTCAATCGGAGCCGGGCAAGCCGAGCATCATTTATATCGACCTTCAACTGGTCCATGAAGTGACTTCCCCGCAAGCGTTTGAAGGCCTTCGCATGAGCGGCCGCAAGGTTCGTCGTCCGGATTTGACGTTCGCGACGATGGATCACAACGTGCCGACGAAGGATCGTTTCAATATCACCGATCCGATTTCCAAGCAGCAGATCGATACGCTCTCCAAAAACTGTGCGGATTTCGGAGTTACTCTGTTTGACCTGGACAGCATCGATCAAGGGGTCGTCCACGTTATGGGACCGGAGCTCGGTTTGACGCATCCCGGCAAAACGATCGTCTGTGGCGACAGCCACACGTCTACGCACGGAGCATTCGGAGCTTTGGCGTTCGGGATCGGAACGAGCGAAGTGGAGCACGTGCTTGCGACGCAGTGCTTGCAGCAAGCGAAACCGAAAACGCTGGAAGTACGCATCAACGGCAAGCTGAAGCCGGGGGTTACGGCGAAGGATTTGATTCTCGGCGTCATCGCAAAATACGGCACGGATTTTGCAACCGGCTATGTTATCGAGTACACGGGCGAATCGATTCGCAGCTTGTCCATGGAAGAGCGCATGACCGTGTGCAACATGTCGATCGAAGCAGGTGCAAGAGCAGGCTTGATCGCTCCGGACCAAACGACGTTCGATTACCTCCGCGGACGCGAATATGTGCCGCAAGGCGAGGCGTTCGAGCAAGCGGTAGCGGCGTGGAACCAACTGACGACGGACGAAGGCGCGGTGTACGATCGCGTGGTCGAGTTTGACGCGGACAGCCTGATTCCGCAAGTCACCTGGGGCACCAGCCCGGGCATGGGTACCGACGTGACGTCCCGCGTGCCGAATCCGGCGGATTTCAGCACGGAGAACGAGCGCAAAGCGGCGGAAAAAGCGATCGAGTACATGGGCTTGACCCCGGGAACGCCGATGACGGATGTTACAATCGATTACGTATTTATCGGTTCCTGTACGAACGGCCGTATCGAGGACCTGCGCGCGGCGGCTGCCGTGGCTCAAGGCTACAAGGTATCTCCGAACGTGACGGCGATCGTCGTGCCGGGCTCGGGCCGGGTAAAAATCCAAGCGGAAAAAGAAGGCCTCGATAAAATTTTCATCGAAGCTGGCTTTGAATGGCGCGATGCCGGCTGCAGCATGTGTCTGGCGATGAACCCGGACGTGCTGAAGCCGGGCCAACGCTGTGCTTCGACGTCGAACCGGAACTTTGAAGGCCGTCAAGGCCGTGACGGACGCACGCACCTCGTGTCTCCGGCGATGGCAGCTGCGGCAGCGATCGAAGGCCGTTTCACCGACGTGCGCGATTGGAATTTCAAAGTGAAGCAGGAAGCTTAAGAAGATCATCTTATCGAAGCGAGGAGTTAACCGACATGGAAGCTTTTAAACAGCATACAGGCCTGGTCGGTCCGGTGGACCGCGTGAACGTGGACACGGACGCCATTATCCCTAAACAATTTTTGAAGCGCATCGAGCGTTCCGGCTTCGGCCAGTTTCTGTTCTACGAGTGGCGTTTTGACCTGAATGGCAATACGATTCCGGAGTTCAGCCTGAATCAGCCGCGCTACCAAGGCGCTTCCGTTCTGATTTCCCGTGCCAACTTCGGCTGCGGCTCCTCCCGGGAGCATGCCCCTTGGGCCATCCAGGACTACGGGTTCAAAGTCGTGATCGCGCCGTCGTTCGCCGACATTTTCTATAATAACTGCTTCAAGAACGGCATCCTGCCGATCAAGCTGAGCGAAGAGCAGGTCGAGGAGCTGTTTCAGCGCACCGCGGCGAAAGAAGGCTACAAGCTGACCGTCGATCTGGAGAACAAAAAGATCACCGACGATCAAGGCCTGAGCATCGACTTTGATTTGGATGAGCACCGCCGTCAATTCCTGCTGCTCGGTCTCGACGATATCGGTCTGACGCTGCAGCATGAAGACAAAATTGCCGCGTACGAAGTGGCGCATCAAGCGCGTCTCGCGTACAAATAAGCGACGAATGGCCCGGCCTGACTCTTGAAAAAGAGGTTAGGTCGGGCTTTTTTTTGATCCGCCCGCATTTTATCATACAATGTTCAAAAACTTTCGACAATTTCCGTGAAAAGTGTGATCTATGTTTTTTCAAACGCCGAAAGCGTTGTGTATAATATCACTGGAAGCATGATGGGAGGGTGACAGAAATGAGTTTTGCCAGAATCGGCGTCGTGGGCGCCGGAACGATGGGTCAAGGTATTGCCGAAATGTTGGCAGCCAAAGGGTTGGAAGTCATGCTGATCGAAAGGACGCCTGAAAAACTGGATCAGGCCTGGGAGCAAATCGAGATCAGCTTGGACAAGCAGCTGGAGAAATGGGCGATCACTCCCGTTGAGAAAAAGTTGATTCTTTCGCGCATCGCGAAGGAAACGTATATTCACCGGTTGGCCGAATGCGACATGGTCATCGAAACCGTTTCGGAAGATCTGGAGATTAAAAAAGAAGTATTCCGCAAGCTTGACGAGGTATGCCCGCCGTCGACCATCCTCGCCAGCAACACGTCTACGCTCAGCTTGACGGAACTGGCGGCGGAGACGCAATATCCGGAGCGCGTCATCGGCCTTCATTTTTTGTATCCGGTCTCGAAAATTCATTTGGTAGAAATCATCCGCGCGCTGCAAACGGGCGAGGATGTCTTCCAGGAGACCCGGAAATTCGTCGAAGAAACGATTCAAAAACGCGGCATTCAGGTATATGAATCGCCGGGCTTTGTGACGACGCGGCTAATCTGCGTGCTGATCAACGAAGCGATGCACGCGCTGTCGGAGAGGGTGGCGAGCGCGGACGATATTGATAATGCGATGCGAATCGGCTATGATTTTCATTATGGGCCGCTGGAGATGGCAGACCGCTTCGGCTTGGACTCGATATTGGCCGCAATGGAACGTATGTTCCGTGAATTCGGCGATGTGAAGTACCGGCCGGCGGTGCTGCTGAAGCAGATGGTAAGGGCCGGTCATCTCGGCACGAAGACGGGACAAGGCTTTTTCCGCTACGATAAGGACGGTGACCGGATATGATCGTACTCGTCATTAATGCAGGCAGCTCCTCTCTTAAGTTTCAGCTTTACGAGATGGAGGACGAATCCGTACTGGCTAAAGGGAAGGTGGAGCGGATCGGAATGGAATCCGCGATCTTGACGTACGAGCCGGAAGGTAAGCAGGACGTGCGCGAAGTCAGTGAAATTTTGGAGCACACGACTGCGATCCGCAAGGTGCTGGACATGCTGGTGCATCCGGTCCATGGGGTGCTCGAATCGCCGCTGCAAATCGACGCAGTGGGCCACCGGGTCGTGCACGGGGGCGAATCGTTTTCCAATTCCGCGCTGGTCAACGAAGAGGTAAAACAGGAAATCAAGCGATTGTTCGATTTGGCACCGCTGCACAATCCTGCCCATATGCTCGGGATTCAGGCGGTCGAAGCGAATATGCCGGACGTGCCGCAGGCCGTTGTGTTCGATACGGCGTTTCACCAAACGATGCCGCCGGTGACGTATTTGTACCCCATCCCGATGGTGCTCTATAAGAAGCACAAAATTCGCCGCTACGGCTTCCACGGTACCTCGCACGCTTATGTGAGCGAGCGCGCCGCGGCGTTCCTCGGGCGTCCGCTCCGCGAGCTGAAGTTGGTCACCTGCCACATCGGGAACGGGGCGAGCTGCACAGCGGTGATGGACGGGCGATCATACGATACGAGCATGGGGATGACGCCGCTGGAAGGGCTCATGATGGGAACGCGGAGCGGAGATATTGACCCGGCCATCGTCCCGTTTACGATGGGCAAGGAGGATCTGACGCTCAGCGAAGTGAACTCGATGCTGAACAAGCACAGCGGGCTGCTTGCCATCTCGGGTATCGGCAGCGATATGCGGGAGATTGACGAAGCAAGGCAAACGGGAGACCGCAATGCGGCGCTCGCGTTCGACATGTACGAGTACCGGCTGCGCAAATATATCGGCGCTTACGCAGCTGCCATGAACGGCTTGGACGCCATCGTCTTCACGGCGGGTGTCGGGGAAAACTCCGCTTCGCTGCGGGCTGCAGTGTGCCGCAATCTCAGCTTTCTCGGCCTGGAGCTGGACGAAGCGGCGAACGACCGGCGCGGGTCCGACGAACGCGCCATCACGACGCCGGGCTCCCGGGTTCAGGTGCTTGTTATCCCGACAAACGAGGAGCTTGTTATCGCCCGGGATACGTACCGGTTGATTTTGGACCGAAATGATGTAAACTAATGAACGGTGGTTAATTTTATAAAGTAGGCGGAGGAATGTTCATGAACCGTAACCTGTGTATGATCGGGGATGTGAATAAACATATAGACGAATCGGTGACGATCGGCTGCTGGCTGCATAACATCCGTTCCAGCGGCAAGATCCGTTTCCTGCAGCTGCGGGACGGCTCTGGTTTTATTCAGGGCGTCGTCGTCAAGAGCGAAGTGCCGGAGCAGGTCTGGGAAGATACGGGCAAGCTGACGCAAGAGAGCTCGCTCTACGTAACCGGAACGGTGCGCGAGGATACGCGCAGCAAAGGCGGCTTCGAGCTGACGGTGACCGGCGTCGAAATTATTCAAGTCACGAGCGATTATCCGATCACGCCCAAGGAACACGGCGTCGATTTTCTGATGGATCACCGCCATCTATGGATCCGTTCGCCGCGTCAGCGGGCGATTCTGGTCATCCGGGCGCAAATTATTCGGGCGATTCAGCAATTTTTCGATGAGCGCAACTTCCATTTGGTCGATCCGCCGATTTTGACTCCTTCGTCCTGCGAAGGAACGACGAATTTGTTCCATACGAAATATTTCGACGAGGACGCTTATTTGACGCAGAGCGGCCAGCTGTATATGGAAGCAGCGGCGATGGCGCTCGGCCGGGTATACTCGTTCGGTCCGACCTTCCGGGCGGAGAAATCGAAGACGCGGCGGCATTTGATCGAGTTCTGGATGATCGAACCGGAGATGGCGTTTGTTACGCACGAAGAAAACCTTCAAGTGCAGGAGCAGTTCGTCTCTCACATCGTACAGTCGGTGCTGCAGAACTGCCGTAAGGAGCTTGAGACGCTGGAGCGCGATACGACAAAGCTGGAGCAGGTCGTAGGGCCGTTCCCGCGCATTACGTACGACGAAGCGGTAAAGTTCCTTCAAGAGAACGGTCACGAGTTCGAATGGGGCGAAGACTTCGGCGCGCCTCACGAGACTGCTATTGCCGAGAAATATGAGAAGCCGGTGTTCATCACGCATTATCCGACGGAGATCAAGGCCTTCTATATGAAGCCGGACCCGAATCGTCCGGAAGTCGTGCTTTGTGCGGATCTGATCGCTCCGGAAGGCTACGGGGAAATTATCGGAGGCAGCCAGCGGATTGACGATCCGGAGCTGATGGAAGAACGCTTCCGGCAGCACGAGCTGTCCAAAGAAGCGTATCAGTGGTACCTCGACCTGCGAAAATACGGCTCCGTTCCGCACTCGGGCTTCGGCTTGGGGCTCGAGCGCACGGTCGCTTGGATCTGCGGGCTCGATCACGTTCGCGAGACGATTCCGTTCCCGCGGCTGCTGTACCGCCTGTACCCATAAGGTCTGCATGCGGAAGCCGTCTCTCGTGAGTCTGTAAGTGGAAAGTAGGGTAGGCATGAGACGTAGCGATTACGACGCGAAAGAGCTGCCGTCCGTGCTGCTCGCGGGCTGGCAGGACGGGAACGTCGACGTTCCCTACTGGCTGTTCAAATATTACAAGCAGCTTGGGCTGCTGGAGCCGGACGTGATGCTGATTCTTCATGTCATGGCCTTTAAGCAAAAAGAAAATAAAGATTTTCCGACATTGGAAGAGCTTCAAGCCCGCATGTCGCTGCCGCAGGAGAAAGTGATTGCCGTACTGCAAAAGCTGATCCGGGAGCAGCTGCTGCGGATCGACGAGATCGAAGATCCCGTTACGGGAGTCCACAGCGAAGCTTATAACTTGCGGCCGTTGCTGGAGCGGCTCGCCGAGTGCCGCATCGAAGAGCATCGGGCGGAGCTGGCGGCCAAGAAACAGGTCGAGCGGACGGGCAAAGCGGAGCGAAAAGATATTTTCTCGATTTTTGAAAACGAATTTGGCCGCCCGCTCACTCCGATGGAGCTGGAGTCGATATCCGGGTGGATCGACAAAGATGGCTATCCCGAGGAGCTCATCCTCGCCGGTCTTAAGGAAGCGGTGTTTGCCGGCAAGCTGCATTTCCGGTACATCGACCGGATCTTGCTGGAGTGGCAGCGCAACCGGATCACGACCGTCGAGCAAGCGAAGGAGCACTCGCAGAAGTTCCGGTCCCGGTAAGCGGAAAACGAAACAGCCCTGTACGCAATTGCGTGCAGGGCTGTTTTGCGTTACTGGACGGAGCGCTGGCCGGGGCATCTGCGCAAGCGATTTGTGCCAAGAATGCTGCAAACGAGCTTGCTGCTTTGTTCGAAATTTTGGGCCCAGACTAAAGTACCAAAGTTGCTTCGTCCTCGAAAAACGTGAAAAACATTTTAAAAAACTGTAGTTTTTTTGTAACTTTTTTGTGATTCGTGGCGTCTATTATATTAGGTGTGACATGATTTTACAGATTTATAGAACGGTTAGAAGGAGGGGCCACATGTTCCGAAGGCTGCGCAAACCTAAGAACGAAGCGCAGAATGAAGCGGCAGCCGCAGTGCCAGCCGCTCCGCAGGAGATCGACGCCGCGGCGCCGGAAGCTTCGGCCGACGGGGAAGCTGCTGCGGCAAGCGCTGGCGCGAGTGTATTGGTCGATACCAGACCACCCATTGACACGAGTATCCCGCTCCTTACCGTAACGGGAGTGGAGCGTTCATTTCCTGTCGGAGGACAGCAGCTTCATGTGCTCAAGGGAATCAATATGGAGCTGTATCCGATGCAGCTCGTTATGCTGAAAGGCCGGTCTGGCTCGGGTAAAACGACCCTGCTTAACATGATCGGCGGTCTGGACCAGCCGAACCGGGGACAAATCATGTTCAAGGAATACCCGTTCCATGAATGCAGTGACGATCAGCGGACGTACATAAGAAGAAAAGAAATCGGCTTTATTTTCCAATCGTTTGCTTTAATGCCTCTTTTGTCTGCTTGGGAAAATGTGGAATTGTCACTGCGCATGGCGAAAGTTCCCCGATCGGAGTGGAAGTCCCGCGTCACCCATTGTTTGGAGTTGGTAGGCCTCGGCAAGCGGATGCACCATCGTCCGTTCGAGCTGTCGGGCGGGGAGCAGCAGCGTGTCGCGATTGCCAAAGCCATCGCGCACAAGCCCAGCCTGCTGCTTGCCGACGAGCCGACGGCGGAGCTCGATTCGCAAATGGGCGCGCAAGTCATGGCGGTATTCCGGGACATTATCCATACCGAACGCATGACGATTTGTATGACAACGCATGATCCGACAATAATGGAGGTTGCCGACCGTGTATTCGAAATGGTGGATGGAAAATTTATCAGTGGTTAAAAAGACGAGCAGGCCGTTGCTGCTCGTTTGCATCGCCGCATCCCTCGCATTTTCGTCCGGGTGCTCGTTGCTGCCAACGGGGGACGAGG
>NZ_JTHN01000082.1 GCF_001399685.1 Paenibacillus sp. A3 | reverse complement strand
ACTCACCCGTCCGCCGCTAACCCCGAAGGGTCCGCTCGACTTGCATGTATTAGGCACGCCGCCAGCGTTCGTCCTGAGCCAGGATCAAACTCTCCATTAAAGAAGATCTTTGATTTAAAGCTCAATTCGTTTACTAGCTTATTTGAATCTCAATATGAGATTCGCACGTTACTCGTTGTTCAGTTTTCAAAGAGCAAGGTTGTCTTACTCAACGTTGCTGCCGAAGCAGCGAGAAATAATATATCATGTTAACCACTTGAAAGTCAATAGCATTTTTTCTTCCAATCCGTCTCGAAAGTACGAATCAATCGAAGCAGATCATCCGTTATTTGCTTGACTCACGACCGCCTCTCAACGGCCGGAATAATAATGTAACATGTTAATCGATAATAAGCAACAAACATTTTTTTCCTTTTACATATTAGACATCGTTCTGTTGCTTTTGACGTTTCGACCATAATGATGATTTCTTTGCACTTCACAATGATCCTAAAAAGGATACGATTCATACCCCATTGCTTAAATGAGTCATTTCTTCTTGTTACAGTGATTCTGTAACATTGTTTGAGCAAACCTGATAAAAGGAAAACTCTTTACAAAAAAATGTTTAAAGGAGTTCCCCTCACCAGGTTTACACTGACAAACTCCAAATCTGTGCCAGAGCTTGATTGTGAGTTATATGATCATTTGAGACATAAACAGCCCATTTTAGGCTGTTTTTTTAACATCAATGTGAGACTGTTTATAATATCCGATTGGACAAACCTTATATTTTTATAAGATTAGTCATTTTGATCACGACTTCCATTTGGGCAGGCTTAGGTGTTAGGGGAGAACGGCAGCATAAACCAAGGGAAGTGGAGCGGTGTTCATATGCTCGGCGCCGTCTTATGCCTTAGAAACAGTGGAGTAAGAGCGAAGAGAAAATGCAATTCCTTGTCCGGAATTAAAGAACAAGAAATTGCAAATATTAATAACGTTCGCCGCGTACAGATCGATATAACTGTACATTCTTGTTCCCCTACAGGGAAACAAACCGGGTCTTTGTATCGATCTGCTCTCCTAAACGAATATTCAGGTCTCGGTATACGAACACGAGTTGATGTAAGTATAATTAATTCTTCTAAACAGTCTGCATGAGGAACACAACCCACTTTTAATAGTTAGTTTGTAGTTGCAATCACTAGAAATGGTTCCCGCGAGGCTACTTTTAATACACTCTGAGCTAATTCTAATTCTCCAGCATCAACAAGTCGTTTAATAAATGGACCCGTGATTCGATACATTACATTACGAGGTTTCCAATTCAAAAGAAAATTGGCCGTTTCGTCCATTCCAAAGAGATGAAAGTGAGCATTTGCCAACTCCACGAGATCGTCGTCTTCCAGACGTTCTTGATTATAATCCTCTTTTCTTTTACTGCGTTCTTCAAAATATAAACGAAGCCAATTGTATATGCCGCTCGTATAAATCCCCTAGCCTCGCCTCGAAAATTTGGTACAGACGACAGAAGCGAGGCCGAATAAATATTGCTGGAACCATCCCATCTTCCTTTTATTTGTCGCCGAAATGCCAACTCTTGTACTTTCTCAATACTTTGCAACGGAGCAATTAAATCAATGTTCTTTCTTAAATTCCTCGTTCTTGCTTATTGGCTTAGATTCGGCATCTCCAAACCCGAGCGCCGTACAGCCGGTTAGCTGCAGCAGCAATGCGGCTGCCAGACCAAGCATGGGCAAGCGGCAAGGCCTTTTACGTAAGTGAATGGTCATTTGCATTCTCCTATGATTTATTGCTTGCTTCCCGACATAGGAATCAGGTTCGGCAGTGGCAGTTATCATCCGGGTTTATTCGATGATTCCAAGTTCCAAAGCTTTCATAACAGCTTCTTCCTTGTTGCTGACGCCAAGCTTAGTATTAACTGAGCTGGCGTAGTTTCTGACCGTGCCGACTGACAAATACAATTTGGACGCTATCGTCTTGTACCGGTAACCTTTGGCGACAAGCTGCAATATTTCGATTTCTCTGGGTGTCAAATCATAGGTATCGGCCGTATTCGATCGCGGTAATGCGCTGCTCTCATCGAGCTTTTCAAATATTTTGCGGGACATTCCCTGTTCGATCAACGTGTCTCCACGGTGAATAATCCGTATCTTATTGGCTAACTCAAGCGGCTCCGTCGTTTTCAGCAGGAAACCGTCCGCGCCGTTGCGCAGTAAATCCCGCGCTTGCTCGCTATCCTGAAACGTGGTGAAAATCAATACCCGGATATGAGGCCACTGCTCCTTGATGATCGTGGTCGCTTCCGCTCCACCCTTGCGCGGCATGTCCAAATCCATGAGCACCACGTGAGGCTGAAGACGTCCGCACAAGTCGACAGCTTGCTCGCCGTCCTCAGCCAAGCCGGCTATGACCAAATCCGGGAATTTGTCCAGCAGCGTCCGCAAACTTTCTCGAATAAACGGTTGGTCATCGACAATCAGCAAGCGTATCTCCTCTTCCAACGTCTCCGCTTGTCGGGGCAAAGTACAAGTGACCCGTGTCCCGTCCCCCGGTTTCGTAAAAACGGATACTTGGCCCTGCAAATTCATCGCTCGTTCCTTCATCGCGTTAATGCCGAACCCCTCGCGCCACTCTTCCATCCCTCGCCCGTTGTCCTGCACCTCAAGCCTCGTAAATTGCTGTTCGAATTGTAGTGAAACGGTCATTTCCGTCGCCTCGCCGTGACGAACGGCATTTGTAAGCGACTCTTGCATACAGCGAGTCAAGGCCATTTTCGCTTGCCGTGACAACATATACTCCTCTCCCAACACTCGGAAAATGACATTGACCTGGGCATGCTCCTGAAATTCATCTCCAAGCAGCTGCAGTGACTGAATCAGCGAATCCTCTGCTGATCCCATTTGATGCAAATAGCCCCTCACTTCCTCGATGCTTTTGCGGCCCAGTTCAAGCAAGGAATCTAGTCTTTGTATGCCTGTTTCGGTAACAAGCTCGGCACGCAATGTCTCCATTCCCATGATGATGGAAGTATACGCATGCCCAACCGTATCGTGGAGCTCCCGCGACAGCCTATTTCGTTCTTCCGTCAGCGTAATGCGCTCGATCTGGGACATATATTGCTCGAGCACCGCGTTTTGCTTACGAATCGTTTCATTTTGCCGATGATTGACGATCAATAAATGAAAGGCGAAGCCCATCACATAAGCAAGCCCATAATAACTGATCGTAATCCAGTAATCGTTGCTTTGCGCTACCGTATAGAACAAGGCGGGGAAAATAAGGATCGTGGCCGGAGCCGTCCAACGATAAGATCGGTGGGCGCTATTCGCCGCGATGAGAAACGCAGAGACAAGAAATGAGACGAAAGCAACAGGGAACAATGAAGTTAAATAGATGCACAGTCCGCCATAGATCAGCATTTCCGTGAACAGGTAGTATTTATAACTGAGCTGCAAGCAAAGCCAAGGAATGGAGAAGGCAGCGATTCCCCAGAAAACAACGATCCAAAGCGGTAGTGTCAAACCTTCCTGAACACTGATCATCGTGATGATGAGCGTAGTGCTGTTTATAAAGCGGGTCGCCAACATAATCCAGTCATACCATATCCACCGTTTAACGATGTCCAACAATTCGTTTCAACCCCTGTATCCAACGTCTGATATTTTTCATAGCTATCATCTTAACTGTCGAATCATGATGCGAGTATAACCTCCGATTGATTTCACCAAGCGATCGGCTAGCTTGAAGCTGATCAAAGCAAATGCGGCTCCGACCGCCATCACAATGAGCGATTTTGCCAAAGTATCTACACGCATAATAATAACATTCATATCAATGTAACGATACAGCAGTGGAGTCAGGAGTAACATAAAAGGAGCTACATAGAGCGCTGCGGCACTGACGAGGCTGATAAGCCCAATCACTAATTTCTGCATCAACCAATAGACGGCGACCCAATTGCGACGATCCTTCAGCTCGGATTTGGCTTGAGTCCACACCGATCCTTCCGTTGTCGCTTTCTTGTCGTATGGGGCAATCGTAACATCGGTATAAATTTTTGTTTGCGTTCGCTCAAATTGAATAAACGTTGCAGTTGTTCGTAAAACATGAGTGACTAAAGGAATGCCAATGACTGTAAAAGAAAGGCTTAAACTAAACGATAGAGCAACCAGATAGAAGCAAAAGTAAAACAGACCTGTAGCAAAAGTCAATAATAAAAAATAACCATTTTGGATGAAACCTGTCACAATGTTCTTCATAGGTTCATCGCTCCTCTCCAGTAATACCCGCATCGTACAGCTTCCTGTGTCATTTGCGCCAGTGTAAAAATGTCATGTGATACTTTCCAAAGAGAGGATTATCCCGAAAACAAAAAACGGCTGTTTAATCGGCATGCTTCAATGGATCGTTGACTCCTCTCTGGATAAATGAACTACTTGCGTAATCCAAAATAACATATTACAAATGTAGTCCTGGATTGTCAAATGATAAGTTATTTGGATTCAGTCAACGAAATGGATTCAAGTCCAACTTGAGAATACGAAGCACGAATGGTCCGATTAGCTGATAGACGTTCTCATGACAGGTTGATCCTCATTAGTTCATCTGCGATGCCGTCACATTCTGAATATGGACGACAATATCGAACGCTTGTTCCAAGGCTATGTTGACGTGTGAAGATCGATGGCATATTGCGGGAACTCGACTTGGCCGAATGCGTAGTTAAAGCTTTCCGGGTGGTTCGCATTAACTGGAAACGGAACGATCGTTTTGTCGTTTCGTCTTCCGCTTGATATTGGCCTGTAGTGACTGAAGTTCCGATCGATACGTATTTAGGGCCGTAATGCTTTGCCAGATGTTGTCCCGCGATCTCGTCATATACTTGCGGGAGCAGATTTGTTTTCGCGGTGTGGCCGTTGTGCGCCCAGACGATCGACTCCCCAAATTTCTCCTCCGTCCATCTGGCATTTTCGTACATCGCAATATCATACTGATTGTAAAAGTCTTTAGGTTTCTCCGGTAAGTATCCCATCATTTTGGTAAAAACGCAGCATGCTGTTCGATCCAGGTGAATTCTGGGGATTCCCCGTTCAATTGTATTCTGTTCGAGCAACCTACGAATTTCTTCGGTGTCTTCATGATATTTGTTTTTCATTTCTTCCGAAAGATTCATGTAAATGTACGCATCCTTCGTTCGGGGATAAGGTCTTTAAACTTATCGATTCAAAAGTGGCACAAGTTCCGGTTTATGCAGTTGCACATACTCTATGATCGATTCATAGACATTTTCGCTAATCGTTTTCACATGCCTATGATACGCACTTTTTGATCATTGTCTGGATTGTTATTATAGACCCGAATTCATTCAATCAGATCGGTCATTTCTTTCGTAATTAAATATAAGGTAAGCCCACTGCTCCGGACGACAGCGCATGCCTTGCCGCGAACGGTTCCCAGCATGACGACCTCTGCGGGACGGCTAGCTGCGAATCACCGCAAGCAAATGTCGGATAGAACCGTCTGAGACCGAGTCCGACACGCCCGCCTTCACCTGCTTCGAACACATCTCCCACGCTGCCGCATCAACGATGACGGCAACAAACGTCTCCCGCCAACCCAACTCTAGCAGCCGCTTCAGAACGAGGGTCAAATCCATGCTAGCGCCTGCCGCCGGTTATCGCCGGTATCCGACAAAATGACCGATCTCGCCGCCTCCTCTGCCGCCGCTTGTAACGCTTCATCCAAGGAATAAGCTTCTGTTCGTGAAGCCGAATTGCTCACTTCGGTCCCAGAAAGCATTAAGCGATAAGCCGTCATATGACAGTAAATACGCATCATGGTGACATAATGCATCTTGGCAGTATGACAATTACTTTGCAATACTCGGGGAGACAAATCGCTTCGCAACGAATGTCAAACAATAACCCTGGGGAGGAAAAAAATGAACAAGAAATTATTAACGAGGCTGGCGCTTACTACAATATGTAGTATAAGTTTGGCCGGTTGTTCCACAGAAGAAATCCCATCAACACCATCCAGTTCGGGCAATACGCCTGCATCTAAACTTGAAACTGACATGAAGGACAACCAGACTCCATTACAGTGGCTGGAGAAGAATGCAATCAAATTAACAACAACTGAGCCTCGTGCTTCTTTGGAAGATTTACAACCACTTAAAGAGATGATAGGATCCGCTTCTATTGTTGGTTTAGGCGAAGCTTCTCATGGCATGCATGAAATCTTCACAATGAAACACCGTATCGTACAGTATATGGTTACGGAATTAGGGTTTACAAACCTTGTCTTAGAAGAGAACTGGGGGAACGGATTGATGCTTGATCACTATGTTCTTACAGGTGAAGGGCATCCAAGCAAAAATCTCAGCCCCGTGTTTAACAATAAAGAAGAGACACAGATGTTGGAATGGATTCGTGACTACAATGCCAATCCCAAACATGTCAACAAAGTACGTGTAATCGGGATGGATCAACAAAAATTAGATGAACATGTGTTTAACAAAATTTCGGACTATATCCAACAATATCATCCGAATTTGATTTCTCAATTAAATGGCAAAATGAAAGAGCTTATTCCCGCAACAAAAGATGAGCAAAGTTTTGCGGAACTGCCCAAAGATGAGAAAGAAAAGCATCTTTCCAATGCCCGGTCTATTATTGATCTGCTAGAAAAAAATAAAGCTAATACCGGCAAGCAAAAAGAAGATTACGCATGGGCATTGCATAGCGCCCGTATTATCGAGCAATTTATTCATATGTTTGCAGCTGAACAACAGCCGGAGTTCTTCTTAAGACATGATATTGCAATGTATGAAAATGCGAAGTGGACACAAGAGCAATGGGGGAAAACCATTGTATGGGGTCATAACGGACATATAGCCAAAAGCAATATTCTTCCATTCGTATATCCGGAGATGTCAGGTCAACATTTGGCTAAACATTACGGCGACAAATACGTATCCATCGGAACCTCAACCCATTCAGGGTCATATAACGTTGTTAATGAAAGCGGCAAATTCGGTCCTTACGGAACGGTTAAAGTCGATGACCCCAAAAGCATTAACTATACCGTCGGACAAGTCAAACATGATCAATTTTTTGTAGACTTGCGCAAAGCAAGCGGTTCGGTGAAAACTTGGTTAGATGAAACCCGTCCTCTACTTGCCGGAGTAACAACATTGGGACCTCAAATACCTTTGTTTGTAGACGCTGCATTCGGCAAGACATTTGACATCTTTTTCTATATCAAAAAGGTCACTCCATCACAAATGAATGAATAATACGATTCTTTAATCAAAAGGAGAAACGAAATGAACAAAATTTCTATGCTCACTGTATCGACAATGATTACCGCGACTCTATTACTGCCATTATCAGGAACTGGTTTTGCAAATCAGACGGATCCCCTCGTTACTACTTGCAGTCAAAATTCGCAGACCAAAGCCAAGCAACTTATCGATGAAGCTGCTAACCATCAAAATATACCGGGCATAATTGTAGCTTCCTCAAACAAAGGATCAAAATGGGCATATGCTTCCGGTGAAGCAAGCATTTACGGTACTGACCCGGTTAAGACGAACTTTACTTTCCGGATCGGTAGTCTAACAAAGACGTTTACTGCAATGGTCGTTCTTCAGCTTGTTGATGAACAAAAACTGAACCTGGATGACACGATAGAAAAATGGCTGCCTGATGTTGTTAAGGGTACTGAATATGAAGGGGATCATATCACGATTCGGCAACTATTAAACCAAACAAGCGGTATTCCTGACTATTCAGACCACAAGGATTTTCTCGATAAATTTCTCCCAAACCCGTTACATTCCTTTACTGCTGACGAATTAGTTCGTACTGGACTGAACATGAAGGCAATCTCTAAGCCTGGAGAGAAATGGGTTTATTCCAATACGAATACGGTACTGGCAGGGATGATTATTAAGAAGGCTACTGGAGAAACATACGGGGAACATATTAGGAAACGTTTCATAGCTCCCCTTAAGCTAACGAGCACTTATGTACCCGACGACTACTCGTTTATTCCAGGTGAACATGCACGAGGATACTTCGTACTCGACGGTCAATTCATAGACAGAACCGAAATGAATCCCTCTTGGGCAGATGCTGCGGGATCTATGATTTCCACAGCGGATGATATGAATACATTCTTCCATGCTATACTTAGTGGCAAGCTATTAAAACCAGCTACTTTAGATCAGATGTTAACTGGGGTTGAATCTCCAGCAGGTGAATACGGCTTGGGGATCGCTGGAATAAAGCTGACGAATGGTATTACGATTTGGGGGCATGGCGGCAACGTTCCAGGATTCGCAACGTTCACAGGTGGAACTCGCGGCGGGGATTATGTACAAACCCTTAATATCAATGCGATGCCTTCTGATAATACGTTGCCTCTTTCCAAAAGCATTGCCGAGCAACTCATTGGCTCTTCATCACATTAAGAACACCAGCAAGCTGGCACCGGAAATTTCCTATTCCGGTGCCAGCTTGCTGCCATCGCGGCCCCGACCGTTTCCTCTGCCCGCGACTCACAACTTGATACATTAGTTGTCTCACAGCCCCCGCTGCCGCATCGCCTCGAACAGAACGACGGTAGCGGCCATCGCCGCGTTCAGCGATTCGGCGCTTCCCTTCATCGGGATAAGCACCTGATGCCGGGCGAGCTGCCGAACTTCCTCGGAGACGCCTTGCCCTTCGTTGCCGATGACAAACCACGTAGATTTGCGAAAATCGTGCTCGTAGCAGCTAACCGCCCCTTGCAGGCTTGTAGCGACAACCTGCACGCCGGACTCGGCCGCCCGCGGCAGCCATTCGGTCAAGTCGCCTTGGACAATCGGCAGATGAAAAAGCGATCCCATCGTCGAGCGCACCGTCTTCGGGTTATAAAGATCGACGGTCCCTTTGCCAAGCAGTACGCCCGAGGCCCCGACCGCATCCGCGCTGCGGATGATCGTGCCCAGATTGCCGGGGTCCTGGATACCGTCGATGACGACGACCAGCCCGTTCGGCTCACTGGCCGCGAGCAGATCGCTTCCGCGCCACGGCAGCTTCGGCACGACTGCGAACACAGGCTGCGGCGTCTCGGTGTCCGTGCATTTGGCCAGCACGGCTTCCGTTACCGGCACGCATTCCGCTCCTTTAGCCGCCGCCTCCTCCAGCAGCCCGGCAATCGCTTGCTTCTTATCGGCGGCGTAAACCAATACCTCCGGCACCAGATCGCCGGACAAGAGCGCCTCCTGCACAAGGTGGACGCCTTCGATCAGGAAGCGCCCCTGCTTGTCCCTCCCTTTACGGCTGAGCAGCTCGGTCCACTGCTTTACCCGCGGATTTTGAACGGAGCTTAGGATAGCCGATTCACTGGAAACTGTCTTTTTTTTATCGTTCATACGATTTCTTTGGCCCTCTATTCCGCAAACGTCTTTTCGAAATTTTTCAAATCCTCGTTCGTCCCTACGATGATAAGAATATCGTTATGTTTTATAATATCTTCGGCGTGCGGGGCGATGTTCATTTTGTCCCCGGTTCGGATCGCCATCACGTTGCACCCATATTTGGCGCGAATATCGAGCTCTCTCAGATTGCGGTCGACCATTTGCCCGGACGCTTGAACCTCGACGATGCTGTAATCTTCCGAAAGCTCGATATAATCGATAATGTTGGATGAAATCAAATGATGGGCTACCCGAACACCCATATCGCGCTCCGGATAAATCACCTTATCCGCCCCGACCTTGCAGAGCACCTTGCCGTGAAGTTCGTTCTGAGCCTTGACGACAACCTTCGGCACGCCGATTTCTTTGACAATGATTGTCGTGAGAATACTTGCCTGGATATCTTGTCCGATTGCGACGATGACGACGTCGAAATTGCGCAATCCGAGCGCGCGCAGCGCTTCTTCATCGGTGGAATCGGCTTGAACGACGTGGGTCACAATATTCGACACTTCCTGGGCCCGCTGCTCGCTGCTGTCGATCGCCAGCACTTCAAAGCCGAGATTCGATAACGTTTTGGCTACGCTGGAGCCGAAGCGCCCCATGCCGATGACGGCGAATTGTTTTTTCATCCGTGCTCATCCCCCTTATCATTTCTTTATTATATCAAGAAGCGCAGTAGTTCACCAAAGTTCGTGTCGAAGCATGAATCTTATCCAAGCAGAGCATATTAATAAAAGCGAAATCGCATCAACCAAGTGGAAAAGACAACAAAGCGAGGAACTGCCATGAACCTGAATTTGCGGCAAGCGATCATTCAGCGCATGCATGACAAAAGCAACGAAGAGCTCTTTGAAGTGATTGCGGATTCGATGGATGCGGAAGAACGTGTGCTGCCGGGCCTTGGAGTATTGTTCGAAATTATTTGGAAGCACAGCGAAGCGGATGCGCAGAACCAGATGGTCGCGACGCTCAAAGAGCATTTGGCTTAAAGCAACGCCAAAAAAGCGCGCGGGGAACCGGTCCCTGTGCGCTTTCCGTCATGTCATTGCAATGATTCGAAAATACCGCCGACCAGCCCGGCTTTCAATGGCGCCGGACGTTCACAGCTGCTGTCCATTACATAGTGCTTTCCATGCGTAGAAGCATCATGGAAGCCATGCATGGCCTCCAGCACGTGATAAGCCAGCTCTCCGTTTGCGCGGTTGGTCCGCTCTTGTCGAATCGCTGCGGCCATATCCAGTACGCCAAGGCCGCGACAGTTATCCGTATAGCCATGCGTAAGCGGTATTTCGCTGAATTCCTTGGCGTCATGCCGTCGGATCCGTACCGGACCCCCGAAGGTGTTCGGGTCGGGTACGCTAAGCGTCCCCTCGCTTCCGTAAATCTCGATCCGCGGCAGTTCCGTTCCCCCGAACGCGTCGAACGAGGTGATGATCGTTCCGATCGCACCGCTGCGGAAGTCGATTACGCCCGCAATATGGGTCGGCGTCTCCACGTTAATCGTTCGGCCAAATTTGGGCTGGCTGGTTATTGTGCGCTGCGGATAGGAGATGCCTGCCGAGCCCGTAACCCGTCGAATCGGTCCGAGCATCGCCACGAGGGCGGTTAAATAATAAGGCCCCATATCAAACATCGGGCCACCGCCCTTCGCATAGTAAAATTCGGGATCGGGGTGCCAGTGCTCATGGCCCCGACCGATCATAAACGCGGAGGCGGCTACCGGCACGCCGATCCAGCCGTCATCGATCAGCTTGACGCAGGTCTGAATACCGCCGCCGAGAAACGTATCCGAGGCGCTGCCGACGAGCCGCCCTTTCTCTGCCGCCTTGCCCAGAATGGCCCGCCCTTCCTCCCGGGTTACGGCGAGCGGCTTCTCGACGTAGACGTGCTTCCCTGCCTCCAGCGCCTGCAGGCATACTTCGGCATGCGCGACGGGAATCGTCAAATTAATCACGATATCGATAGCCGGATCGGCCAGCAGCTCGGCAGGCGTGCAAGATTTCGGGACGCCATATGCCTCGGCGCTTGCCCGGGCCCGAGCGACATTCAAATCGGCGCAAGCCACCAATTCAAGCTCCGGATTCGCGGTTAAATTTTGTAAATAGATGCCGCTGATTTTGCCGCAGCCGACGATACCCGCTTTCAATTTATTCATAGGTCAACTCCTCCGGGCCGCTTCCGTCCGCCCGTCCGAAGCCCACAGCAAGCCGCGCCGCATGATTTCGTTCACTTGCGGTATTTCCAGAATGTCCTTCAGATGACCAAGCGAGCAATAGAATATTCTCCCTGCCCCCCACCATTTTGTCCAGATGACAGGCATATCGACGGCGCCATTCGGCGAATGGGGTCCCATCGCGACCGGGAAGCGCGTGATCGCCAGTACGTTGACCGCAGGATCGACGTGCATATAATACTGCTCGCTCCGTACGCGGAAATCGCCGATACCGTCCAGCAGCGGATTGGAGCTCGGGATAAGCTTGACTTCGTAATCCACCTCGTTATTTCCCGGATGGGCAACCCATTGTCCGCCTGTCATAAAATGCCATTCGACGTCCGTGCGGAACGCGTCGCACATCCCGCCATGACAGCCTGCGAGACCGGTGCCGTTCTGAACGGCAGCCGAGACGTTCCGGATGAGCGACGGATCAGCTTCCCCCATTGTCCATACCGGCACGATCAGATCCATCGTCTTCAGCTTTCCCCCATCGGCAAACGTCTCAAGGGTATCCGACATTTCCACTTCGAATTCCGCGTCAATCAACAGGTCCCGGAACAGGCAGGCGATTTCCTCGGGCTGATGCCCCGACCAGCCGCCCCGGACGATCAATGCTTTTTTCATCCCTCGATGTCCCCTTTCTACACTTCCTGGATAGAAACCCAGCGGCGCTTCGCGATCGACAGATCGACCGCTTCCAGCACCTGCTGACTCTTGACGCCGTCCCTGAAGTTCGGGACCGGCTGCCGATCCTCTCCAATCGCCTGCAGCAGCTCGACCATCTCGTGAATTAAGGTGTGCTCGTAGCCGAACGTATGGCCGGGAGGCCACCACGCTTCCGCATACGCATGAGACGGGTCCGTTGCCAGCACGCGCCGAAAGCCCTGCACGTCGTCCGGATCATCGGCAAAAAAGACCTGCAGTTCATTCATCCGCTCGAAGTCGAATTTAACGCTGCCTTGGCTTCCGTTGATTTCAAATGCATTTCTGCAGCGGCAGCCCCCTGCGGTCCTCGTCGCCTCGAAGCTGCCCAGCGCCCCTCCCGCGAATCGGGCAAGGAACAAGGTTGCGTCGTCGACGGTGACGGGGCCGCGAGCTTGTTGTCCGTCCGCCGCGGCACCTGACGCCGATTCCGTGAACGGCCTTTCCTTGACGAACGTTTCGTTCATTCCGACGACTTCCGTCATATCTCCGATCAGGTAATGCGCCAGGTCGATCAGATGCGCCCCCAAATCGCCGTGAGCGCCGGAGCCGGCCACTTCCTTCCGCAGCCGCCACACGAGCGGGAACTCCGGGTCGATAAGCCAGTCCTGCATAAACCAGGCGCGGAAGTGATAAATTTGCCCCAGACGGCCTTCGTCGATCAGCTTCTTCGCCAGCCGAACTGCTGGAACGAAGCGGTAATTGAAGCCGACCATATGCTTGACGCCGGCCGCTTCCACGGCTCTGAGCATTTCACGGGATTCGGCTAACGTCAAAGCGAGCGGCTTCTCGCAGAACACGTGCTTGCCCGCAGCGGCGGCGGCCAGTACGATCTCCTTATGCACATGGCTCGGCGCATTAATATCGATCAGATCGATATCCTCGCGCTGCAGGAGCTCCCGCCAATCGGTCGTACAGCTTTCCCATCCGAACTGCTCCGCAGCTTGCGCTACGGCTTCGGCATTGCGCCCGCAGATCGTCTTCATCACAGGTTTCGGCACCTTCGGAAAAAACATCGGTACATCCCGGTAAGCATGGCTGTGCGCCTTGCCCATAAACTTGTACCCGATCATCCCTACGCGGACTTGTTTCATCTTCGGCTCCTCCCTCCTTGGACCTGTGGCTTATTACCCTTCGACATCCCTTATCGAATCGGACGCCGCGACAGTGTTACCGCAGGATGCGGCACGATTGCCGCACGACAAGCTTCGTATCCAGCTTCAGTCTGAAGCTCTCCGATGCGCCGCCCGTCTCATTTCCCCCGCCGACGCGTCTCAGCAACCGTTCCGCCGCCAGCCGGCCCATCTCGTAAAACGGTACGGCAACGCTCGTTAGGGGAGGAACGGTTACGCGGGCAGCCTCCGAATCGTCATAGCCGACAATCGCATAATCCCGGCCGGGAACGTGCCCGTACTCGCGGAGCCCTTGCATCAAGCCGATCGCCATCCGGTCGTTCGAGGCGAACACCGCCTCGATCCGCTTCAGGTTCGGATGCATGGCCGATGCCGCTTTCATTCCGCTTGTTCGGCTGTAATTGCCTTCATAGTACAGATGCGCGGGCAGGTCGCCCGGAGCCTTGGCATCCGCCGATAGCAGCCCCGCTTCGCGCATGGCCTGCATGTACCCCCGCAGCCGGTCGCCGCTGTTGGAAAACTCGGGTGAACCGCTCAAAAATGCAATGTCCCGGTATCCCAAGTCGAGCAGATGCCTCACCGCGCGGTAGCTTCCTCCCTCATGATCCGCATCTACTTCATTAAACCGCTCTCCGCTCATATGCTGGTTGATCAGGCAAAACGGGAATCCGCCGTCTTCCAATTTTTTCAGCTCGGCCCGCTCCGAGGGCGTATCGGTCGCTCCGAGAATCACGCAGGCATCCACCTTCTGTGAACGAAAAATACTGCTGTAATCGCTTTCCTCTCCGGGAACGCGAAATTTCAGCAGCATATCGTAGCCTGAAGCCTTCACCTGTTCCCCGATTCCGCTAAGCACTTCGGAGAAATAGTAAGTCGAGAAAATGTGCACTTTCGGCACATAAGGCAGCACGACGCCCAAGTTGCCGCTTCTGCGGCGGGCGAAGCTTTGGGCAATCGCGTTCGGATGATAATTTAATGTTTTGGCGGCCTGAAGCACCCGCTGCCGGGTCTGCTCCTTCATCGGACCGACGTCGTTGAATACGCGGGAAACCGTCGCTTCGGATACTCCCGCCAGCTCTGCAACTTCCTTTCGGGTTACGATAGCAGCCACCTCCTTCAAAATAATGTACGCGCGTTCATTATCTCATGCTCTCTCTTTGTATGTCAACCCTGTATACCGGAGTTCACTTCAATAAAAAGTAAACATTTTCACCTATTGACAGCTTCACAATTATGAGAAACGATTAAATACATAACGACGTTCATCGACGAACGAAGACGAGGGGAGAGGTATCGTTGGACACCTTATTGTACTTGGAGGAACTGGCATTAGTAAGGCCTGACAACCGCTTCAAGGCGCAGCTGTGCCTTGGCAGCCGTACATACCCATATGAAGATACGGAAGCATTGAGCATCCTGCATGAGCAAGAGCTGGCTTACTTCCGGAAGCTTCAATATAAAAGGAAGCACAGCTTTGTGCTCGGCCGCTACTGCGCGAAGCAGGCGATCTCCGCATACGCTCGTATGGCGGAACCCCAGCTTCAACAAATATGGGTGCAGCAGGGGGTGTTCCAACAGCCGGTCATCATGCTTCCGCAAACCGATCCTCTTCAGATCACCATTACGCATTGCGATCATATCGCGGCTGCTATTGCGTTCCCGGAGGCCCACCCATTAGGTATCGACTTGGAGAAAATCGACGGCGCCAACGTCAGTGCCATCGAATCGCAGATTACAGCGCCCGAGAAGCAAATGATTGCAGACACCACACTCGAATACGAGGCCGCGCTTACGATGCTGTGGACCTCCAAGGAATCCTTGTCGAAGATTTTAAAGACCGGACTCATGACCCCGCTCCCCGTATATGAAATCAATCATATGGACATCAGACAAGACTGCATCGTCACCAGCTACACGAACTTCGCCCAATATAGTACCGTATCGTTCCGCGTCGGCCGCTATATGTGCTCGATCACGCATCCGAAAAGAACCGAATTCAAAGTGAACATTCCGGAGATTCAGCGACTTTTCGGTACATCGTGTGCTGTCGATGTACCGTGACCGGAAGCTACGTGAAAGGGATCGCTAACCACAGTTGTGGTAGCCGATCCCTGTTCTTTTTTGAAAGCCTCCCGCAGCCTGGCCTCGCAAACTCAACCAGCATGTTTACGCTCCCCGGTTCAATATCCGGCTTCACCGATATCCAGGTGTTGACTTGGAGCCGACTCCAGCGAATAGAATACGGAGAGAGAGGCGGTGACGAATGTGGATCAGAAACCCTCCCGACAGCCCGCACTAAACGCCTCTCGCTTGACTTGCTATCCCGCTTGGAACCCTCTATGCTGGAGATAACAGACTTAAGCGAACCATTCCGACTTCGATGGAGGTGCCGCAATGAAACTGCTGGTCGCGGAGGACGATACGTCCGTTTGCGAGATGCTGCACTTGTTTTTTCAAAAAGAACAGTATGATACGACCTTCGTTCATGACGGGCTTAGCGCTCAGGAACAGCTTGACCGGTATACGTGGGATTTCGTCATCCTGGACTGGATGCTTCCCGGCAAGGACGGGCTGGCCCTGTGCAAAGATATACGCCGTAAAGGGGAAACGCCGGTCATCCTGCTTACGGCACGGGACCAGGAGCAGGACCGGATTATGGGGCTTGAGCTCGGAGCCGACGATTACGTGAGCAAGCCGTTCAGCCCGATGGAGCTGATCGCCCGCATGAAAGCCGTGCTTCGCCGGTACCATCGAGGCGGCGGGGCTGAGGCAGAAGGGGCCGCCGATCCGCATGAGCTGCTCAAGCACAAGACGATTGTCGTCAACCTGTCCTCTAGGACCGCCACCGTCGGCGGGAATACGATCAGCAACTTAACTCCGAAGGAGTTCGATCTGCTCTCGCTGTTCGTCCGGTATCCCAAACGCGTCTTTACCCGCGAACAGCTGCTGGAAAGCGTATGGGGCTACGATTATTTGGGAGAAGAGCGCACGGTCGATGTCCATATCAAGCGGCTGCGCAATAAAGTGTCTTCGCCGGAGCATCCGCTGATCGTGACTGTCTGGGGCGTAGGCTACAAGCTGGAGGAATGACGATGAAGCTGAGCCATCTGCGGCCGCGCTTCCGGTTTACTTTTTTCCAGCGGCAGTTTCTGTCCCATCTCCTTCTATCCATGCTTATTCTCGTCCTGCTGGCGGCCGGGTTTACTTATTACATGAAGCAGCGAACGTTCGACAACGAGACGGAAGAGCTGGCCGGCGTCTCCAAGGGGATCGTCCGCCTGCTCGCAAAAGACGGAGATGACCCGACCAGCGCGCTGCAAGCGTATCGCACCCTGCTGGCCGAGCGTCGGACGTCGTTCATCCTGTTAGACCAAGCCGGCGAAATCGCCTACCGCGATCCGAAGATGCCCGGCGCGCTGCGGGGCAAGGCGTTCTTGGACGAGCTGCGGTCGCACATATCCGATACCAAGGACAACGAAAGCTTTATCGTCGAACGCGGAACCGAGGAACCGTGGGTCGTCGTTTACAGGCAAACGAAGCTGAAACCGCAAAAAACCGAGCTTCACCTCTTCGTCTTCTCCCCGCTTCACGGCATTCAAGAGACGATGGAGGCGCTTAACCAAGCGCTGATCTATATGATCGTCGTTATTTTCGTACTGGCCGTCGCCGTCAGTTGGCTATTCTCCCGGAGCATGAGCGCCAGCATCCTGTCGCTGCGCCGGACGACCCGCCAAATTGCCGCGGGAGATTACGCCGCCCGATCCACCGTTCGCCGGTCGGACGAGCTAGGCGAGCTCGCGGGCGACTTCAACTCCATGGCCCGGCAGCTCGAGCTCGCCCTGCATAAGCTGCAGCAGTTTGAGACGCGGCGCCGCCATTTTATTATGGACGTGACGCACGAGCTGCGCACGCCGCTTACTTCGATCCGCGGCATCATCGAAGGGCTGAAGAACGATCTCGTCCCCTCGCCGGAGGAGCGAGCCAACTATTACGGCATCATCGAGAAGGAAACGTTCCGCCTGATCCGGCTCATCAACGGGCTGCTCGACATGGAAAAAATCGAAAGCGGCCTCATCACGCTGAACAAAAAACGGACGCCGCTCAAAGAGCTGTTCGAAATCGTTCACGAGTCGCTCGAAGTCTTGATTGAAGAGAAGCGCCTTCACATTCTTATCGAATGCGAGCCGGACCTGCAGGTGTATGCCGACTACGACCGGCTTATGCAAATTCTCATCAATTTGGTCAAAAACAGCATTCAATTTACCGCATACGGCACGATTCGCCTGACCGGCTCCGAAACGGAAACGCATACCGTGATCGTGATCGCGGATACCGGCCGCGGCATGTCCAAGGAAGAGCTGTCCCTCATCTGGGAGCGGTTCTACAAGGCCGATCCGTCCCGGTCCAAGAGCAACAGCGAGACCGGGCTTGGCCTGTCCATCGTCAAGCAGCTCGTCGAAGCCCATGCGGGCACGATCGGAGCGGACAGCACGCCCGGCATCGGCACCTCGTTCATGATCGCGCTGCCCAAAACCGACCGAGCCGCATCCAAGGATGGCGAAGCGGGATAACACCGATTCGGGAGCTGCGCAAGGCCCCTCCTTCATAAAGAACGGACGGCTGCTCAGAGCCGTCCGTATGCTTTGGCGTACCGGTAAATTCTCGCGAAGATGCGCTTATCTTTCAGCTTTCGGAATATATAAGGGTCGGGAGCCGTGTTAATCTCCAAAATCCACGGATGCAGCTTCGCGTCCAGTGCGACGTCCAGCCCGATTTCCTTGAGCCCTCTATACTTCGTACGAAGCTGTCGCGCAACGGAAGTACCGAGCGTGCGCAGCTTTGAGGTTAATCTTGACTTTTTGGCGCTCCCGGCATGCCCCCGCAGCAAAACCTCTACGGGTTTGAGCTTTCCTCCGTTATGCACATTGGTCACAACCTTGCCCGGCGCAGCGACGCGCCCGATCAGTCCTGTCGTCTGCCAGCTCCCGGTCGGAGTCTTCTGCACCATGACGCGAAGATCGAAGCGCCGCTTCTTATATTTGAGCAGATGGATGCCTTTTTGCACCAAGTACATCCGTTTTCGGGTCAATCCCGCGATATGCCTGTATAAGTCATCGTATTGGGTAAAGGTTTGAATTTTCTTTCCGATATGACAGCGGTAAGACGCCCTCCCTTCACGCGCCAGCCGCTCCACCCGCATCACGCCGATGCCGTACGTGCCGCTGTTCGGCTTGACATAAACCATGCCGTACCGGTTCAGCATATTCTGCAAGCTATCGCGGTTCAGCTTGCGCGTCTCGGGAATGTATTTGGCCAGCTTCCGGTTCGGAATCACCACCCGGGTTTTGGCCCATTTGCTCACGATGTAGCTGCTGTAATTCGGTTTGCTCTTCCTCATTTCATCCACCTTTCTTCCTTCGGCCGGAGAACGGCTGGCACCAAGCTTCCCCCATCTCCCTCTGCAACGCCTTTGACGAACCTTCTGCTCCCGCTATCCGGTTCCTCTGAGCCCAAATCTGCCTCATTCATCCATCATAGTGTATGCCTCCCGCCGCTGCATGGTGAGGTATAGTGGCCTACGATAAACGGCCGTAGCAAGCAAACACCGACGGTAAGGAGATTTTCCGCAAAAAAAGACAGCTGCCGCAATGCAGGCAACTGCTCCAAAAGCTCTTCTACGATTTATAGCCGAGCTTGCGCTCGATTTTTTCAAAAAAAGCCAAGCCTGCGGCCAACCAGCGCCGGGCGAGCGTCCATTGGGTGAACAGCTTGTTTACGGCTACGGCGGAGCCGATGCCAAGCAGTGCTCCGACGGTTACGTCTATCGGATAATGGACGCCTGTCCAGATCCGGGACAAAGCGATCAATGCGGCCAGCGCAAGCCAGACGGACCCGTCCTTACGGCGGTACAGCCAGATCGAGGTGGCGATGACGAAAGCGCCGATGGCATGGCTGCTTGGAAACGACGCATTGGCCGCATGCTCGATCAACTGATGAACCTCGTGGCTGACGAACGGCCGGTTCCGGTAAAACAACATACCGATCAGCGAGCCGATCCCCATCGCCAAAGCAGCGGAACAGAGCGCTTTCGCCACCATCCGGCGATTCTCTTGTGTTCGGGTAAACCAATACACGAGGATGCCCAAATAAAAGAAATATTCCGCATATTCCGCGAAAAAGCGCATCCACACGTTAAGCGTCGTATGATCGACAGCCAACCCGTTGATCATTTCGAATAAGTCATAGTCCCATTTCAATAACATACGCGATCTCTCCTCTTCCCGTTATCCGTTCCGTTAACGGCTGAACGGCAATTGTACCGTCACCGTTGTTCCCTGGTTTTCTTCGCTTTCCAAACGTATGTCCCCATGATATTTCTCGACGAGCCGCTTGGCGATCGAAAGTCCCAGGCCGCTGCCGCCGCGTTTGCGGCTGCGGGCTTTGTCCACCCGGTAAAACCGGTCGAATACATGCTCCACTTCGTCTTTCGGAATGCCCATTCCGTAATCGCGGATGACGATGCGAAGCAGAGTATCTTCTACCATGACGGCTGAAACGTGGATTTTGTTTCTTTCGGTCGAATATTTCACCGCATTATCCAACAAAATCAACAAGATTTGTTTGATGTGATTGGGAACCAGCCGGATTTGGACGCCTTTCAGCGCATCCACATCCGTCGTAATCTCGAATTCGGGATGAACGACGGAGACGTTCTTCACGATTTGAGCGATGGTTTCTCCCAGATCGAACAGCTCGATGGCACCGTCCGGACTGGCATTTTCCGCACGGGTAAGCTCCAGCAGCTCCTGCACGAGCCCCTTCAGACGCTCCAGCTCCTCAAGCGAAGCGCGGAGCGATTCGTCTACGAGAGCCGGATCGCGCTTGCCCCAACGGTTCAACATCGACAAATGTCCGGAAATGATCGCAATCGGGGTCCGCAGCTCGTGCGAAGCGTCTTCTACGAATTGCTTTTGCTTGCGGAACGATGTTTCCAATTGATCCATCATCTCGTTGAACACATGGGCCAGCGCCGAAATCTCATCCTTATTGTCGTAAAAAGGCACCCGCTCCTGCAGTCCGTTCCGCTGGATTCTTCTCATCGTTTCCGTTATGCTTTGGACCGGTCTCAGCAGCCGCCCGGCCAGAAGCAAGCCGCCCAGGCCGCTCAGCAGCACCGCCCCGACGCCGCCCAGAATCATGACCAGCGTGACGACCCCTTTCAGCTCGTCGAACGTCTCCAGATTGCTGACGATTTCAATCGTGCCGCGGAATTTCTCCGATACGATCGGGGCGCGCAGAACGAGCAGATGATCCTCTTGATGCCACACGCTTTCAAGCTCGGTCTTCGTGACCGGACGCGGCGCCACCCAATCCTCCGGCAGCGCCGTAAGCACCGTCAGCACCGGCGCTCCCTCGACGTCCAAAATTCGGATCAATTGATTTTTTTGATTGATGCTCTGGATAAAATGCCTGCTCCTGACGATTTGGGCGGCATCCAGTATATCGCTTTTTTCCGTGAAATAACTTTGCAGCTCGCCCATCGTTTTGCGCACCGACTCCACTTCGCGGCTGCTCATCCATTGGTTGATGCCTATATATTGAACGGCGTTATAGACTGTAAACAAGACGAACAGCATGAAAGCCGACCATAGGGTCATCTGCCATTTGATCGGCAGCCGGGTGAAGCGCATTCGCAGCTTTTTCATGACCGGATGACGTAGCCGATGCCGCGGACGGTTTGAATATAGCTCCGCTGCGCCGGGTCGTCGATTTTGTTGCGCAAATAGCGGACGTATACATCGACCACGTTCGTCTCGACTTCGCAGTCGTGCCCCCAGACAAGATCAAGCAGCATATCCCGGCTTAATACCCGGTCCCTATGGTTCATAAGTACCAGCAGCAGCTCGTATTCACGCTTGGTCAGCTCCAGAACCATTCCGGCCTTGCTTACAGTCCCGGCAACCGGATCAATCCGAAGATCGCGGTACGCCAACGCCGCTTGCGCTGCGCCGCTCCCCCGCTTGCTCCGCCGGATTACCGCCCGAATCCGCGCCAGCAATTCCTCGATCGCGAACGGTTTCGGCAGATAATCGTCCGCTCCGCTGTCCAGCCCCGATACGCGATCCATGATACTGTCGCGGGCCGTCAGCATAATGACGGGCGTCGCGAAGCCGGCACGGCGAATGCCGCGGCACACCTCGAAGCCGTGCAGTCCCGGCAGCATCGCATCAAGGAGAATGGCGTCCCAGGCATCGCGGGTCGCGGTTTCCAGACCTTCCTGACCGCTTCCGACGACGGTAACGGCATAGCCTTGGTGCATCAATTCCAATTCCATAAAACGGGCAAAATTTCGCTCGTCTTCCACGATAAGAATCTTTTTCATCCTGTTCCCTCTGGTTGCGCTAGAAATAGTAAAAAAGCGGCAATCGTATCGATCCTATTATTGCCCTTAGCCGCAGCTTTAACTATACACAACGAAGATGAAAATTCGATGAGAAAAGAGTAAAATTTTCGCTTCCGCTTACCATCCAAAAAAAGTGAATGGCCGGCCGGGCTCCGCGTCCCAACCGACCGGCAATTCGTGGCGTGTCTAGCCTCCGTTCAAGGCAGCCCATACGTTTTGGATTAAGGAATATACAAGCGCGACCGCCATCGATCCTACCGAGACGATAACGTATAAACGGAACGGGTTTTTAATGAGTCGGGGGTAATGATCCAGACGCTTGGGTGTAGATACCCCAATAAGCATCCCTCCCGTTCCCATTTTCCTTCCACTGCATCCCTATTTTATCAAACTTAGCCACTCCCGGCAAAAAAAGAACAGCCCTCGTTCGGTCTATAAAGACCGCGAAGGGCTGTCTGCTTGTCAAATCGGCGCTATTAAGGCGCAGTCTCCAGAAATTTCAAGTTCGGATTTTTCTCCATCGCCGTGCGCAGCGCATATTCGTTCTCGAACAGCGCCACGTAATTGTCTTTCTTATCCTTCACCAGCTGCGAGTTGATCCGGAACTTGGCCGGATCGATGTCGTCGCCGACGAGCCACCGCGCGAACTGGTAGGTCATCCGGGACAGCTGCACCTCGCTGCTGTACTCCGCTTTCATCCGGTATTCGAACACCTCGAACTGGAGCTGTCCGACGACGCCGAGAATCAAATCCTCGAAGCCGATCGTTTTGAACACCTGAATGGTGCCCTCCTCGGTCAATTGGTCCACGCCCTTCTGGAACTGCTTGTGCTTCAGCGCGTTTTTGACCGTCACTTTGGAGAACAACTCCGGGGAGAACGTCGGCAGCTCGTCGAATTCCAAGCCGCCGCCTTGGCACAGCGAATCCCCGATGCGGAAAATACCCGGGTCGAACAGTCCGATAATGTCGCCGGGATAAGCGTCCTCGACAATATCGCGGTCCTGCGCGAGAAATTGCTGCGGCTGCGCCAGCTTGATGTCTTTGCCGACCCGCACGTGCTTCACCGACATGCCCCGCTCGAATTTGCCGGAGCAAATCCGCAGGAAAGCGATCCGGTCGCGGTGAGCCGGGTTCATGTTCGCCTGAATTTTGAAAATGTACCCGGAAAACTTCTCGTGCAGCGGATCGACCATGCCTTCGTTGCTTTTGCGCGGCGTCGGCGTCGGGGCCAGCTGCAGGAAATTCTCAAGGAACGTCTGCACGCCGAAATTGTTGATCGCACTACCGAAGAATACGGGCGTCAGCTCGCCCTTCTGTACCTTCTCGTAGTCGAACTCGTCCCCCGCCACATCGAGCAGCTCCAAGTCCTGCACCAATTGGTCGTAAAAAAATTCGCCTGCGATTTCCTTCACGACCGGGTCGTCGTAGCCGCTTACTTTGCGCACTTGGATTTCTTTGTGATCGTCGCCCTGGAACAGCTCGACCTGCGTCAGCTTCCGGTCGTACACGCCGTGAAACTGTTTGCCCATCCCGATCGGCCAGTTCATCGGATACGAGCGGATACCCAGCACCTGCTCCAGCTCTTCGAGCAGATCGAACGGATTCTGGCCTTCACGGTCCAGCTTGTTGATGAACGTGAAGATCGGAATGCCCCGCTTGCGGCATACCTGGAACAGCTTTTTCGTCTGGGCCTCGACCCCTTTGGCCGAGTCGATCAGCATGACGGCGCTGTCCGCCGCCGTTAACGTCCGATACGTGTCTTCGCTGAAGTCTTGGTGGCCCGGGGTGTCGAGAATATTGACCCGATGCCCTTCATAATCGAACTGCATCACACTGGAGGTGACCGAAATCCCTCTCTGCTTCTCGATTTCCATCCAGTCGCTCGTCGCATGGCGGTTCGCCTTGCGCCCTTTGACCGTACCGGCCAGCCGAATCGCGCCCCCGAACAGCAGCAGCTTCTCGGTCAAGGTCGTCTTCCCCGCGTCGGGGTGGGAGATGATGGCGAAGGTGCGCCGCTTCTGTACTTCTTCTTTTAATTTCTCGGATAATCCGGTGCTCATATCAGTTAATTCCTTCCTCAATCTTATTCAAGTCAGCTTGACGGTCCAGTCGGCTTCCTTCAGCCACGTTCCCGACTCGAACGCCCGGCCGCGCAGCGTCACTTTGTCTCGGTATACCTGCACATACAATCCTTGCGCCTTCTCCTTGGCCGCATTTTGATAGCTGCGGTTCAGCACGCGTCCGACCGAGGAGTTATGAAAATAGTGAAAGCTTTCTTTGACATAATGCTCCACCGTGCCTTGAAAATCCTGATGCCGGTGTCCGCAGAACACGAACACGTTTTTGTAAGGCTTCAAGAGCTCGCGGAATTTTTTCGCCGGAATCAATTGGTGCATCCCCCCGTCTTGTCCGGCGGGCGGCAGCGGCTGATGGGTCATGATGAAGACGGGCTTGCCGTCCTTGTGCGAAGCCAGCCGTTCCTTCAGCCAATCCAATTGTTCGTCGGAATACCATGCCCCTTCGCCTACCTCAGGCTTCTCCTGCACATAGGCCTCCTGCGACAGCAGGATCAAGTGGTACCCTTTCTCCCAAGCGTCGTGATAAGGCTTCGACAATCCGAAAAACTTCTGGAACCGCTCGCGCGATTGCCAGTCGGTCTTGCCGTTGGGCATCGTGTCTTTATTGAAATCCCCTTTCCGGTCGATCCAAATGTCATAATAATCGTGGTTGCCCATGTTGGCGTAAACCGGAGGCAGCTTGTAAGCGGACAACGTTTTTTTCAGCTCTTTGTAGTCCCTCTCCCGCCCGTAGTCGGTCACGTCGCCCGTCAGCACCAGCGCCTCGACCGGCGATTCGAACTGCTTCATATCGTCAAGCGCTTGCTTCAAATGCCGGACCGTATTCGGATCGTCAGGCGATACGTGCAAATCGCTGAGAATCATGAACGAGAACAACGGCGCTGCCGGATTCCCCGCCGCCAGATCGGGATTCGTCCCCAGTTCCGTCTTTGGCAGTACGATGCCGTCCGGCGCTTGTACCCCGCCGACCGTCTGCCGGTCGACCGATTGCTGCAGCAGCTTGATCAGTCCTGCGAGCGCCGCCCCGATCATAACCAAAAGTCCGAGCATCCAGCGTATAAAAGCGCGTCTGGACATGTAAAGATCCCCCTTGCGTTAGCCGGCACTGTACACTCCATCATACCATATTTCAAGAGGTGAAAAAAAGACGCAACATGCGCCAGCAAAAAAGAGCAGAACCCGGCGCAACCGGATCTGCTCTTTCGGTTTCTTTCGTCTATCCATTACATTTGGGTATGTCCCCAAGTGACTTCGCCTTCGTCCTGCCCGTTGACCGGCCACCAGCGGAAGCCGTCTTCGGCAACGAGCTGCTGTCCCTGCTCCGGTCCCCAAGTGCCTGCCGTGTACAGGTGCAAATCGTCCGTACGCTCGCCCCAGGCGGAGGCGATTTTGTCGACATATTTCCATGCCAGCGCGACCTCGTCCCAGCGGGTGAAATACGTGGAATCCCCGCGGGCGGCGTCGTAGAGCAGCCGCTCGTACGCTTCCGGCGTGTTCAGCCCGACCTGGCAGCTCTGGCAGAAATCCATCGCGACCGGAACGATCGTTCCTTCCGATCCCGGCTGTTTGGCGTTCATTTTGAAGTAAATGCCTTCCATCGGATTGACGCGGAACACGAGCAGGTTCGGCTCCAGCTTGTGCTTGCGTGACAAGTAAACGTTGTTCGGCACGTTCTTGAACTCGACGACCACTTCCGTCGTTTTCACCGGCAATCGTTTTCCCGTCCGGATATAGAACGGAACGCCGGCCCAGCGGAAGTTGTCCACGAATACGCGTGCGGCGAAATACGTCTCCGTCGTCGACTCCGGATTGACCTTGTCTTCGTCGCGGTAGCCGCGCACCTGCTCGCCTTTGATATTGCCGGCGGTGTACTGTCCGCGCACCGTATTGGCCCGCACCTCCGACGCCGTCTGGAAGCCGCGCAGACTGCGGAACACCTTCACCTTCTCGTCGCGGATATCCTCCGGATGCATCCGGCTCGGGGGCTCCATCGCCATGATGGCCAGCATCTGCAGCATGTGGTTTTGTCCCATGTCGCGCAGTGCGCCCGAATGCTCGTAATAGCCGCCGCGTTCTTCCACGCCTACGGTTTCGCTCAGCGTGATTTGAATGTTGGCGATGTACTTATTGTTCCAAAGCGGCTCGAAAAAGGCGTTCGCGAACCGGACGACGTTGATGTTCTGCACCATTTCCTTGCCAAGGTAATGGTCGATGCGGTAAATGTCCTGCTCCTCGAACACCTGGCGGATTTCGGCGTTCAGCTTCTCAGCGGACGGAAGATCGTAGCCGAACGGCTTCTCGATCACAAGCCGGTGCCAGCCGGCCCCTTCCAATAGTCCGCCCGCCTTGAGATTGTGCGACACATTGCCGAACAGCTCCGGCGCCAAGGCCAAGTAAAACAACCGGTTGCCGCCGATGTCGAATTTGACGTCGAGCCGGTCGGTCAGCTCGCGGAGCTGCCGGAAGCCGTCAACGTTATTAATGTCCAGCGACATGTATTCAAAATGCTCGGCAAACGCATCCCATTGCTCGTCCTTCGTCACGTTGTAGCGTGCGAATTCTTGAATCGATTCGTAGACGTCGTCGCGGAACTGGTCGTTCGTGCGCGAACGCCGCGCGAGGCCGATTACCGCAAATCGGTCGCCCAGCTTGCGCTCACGGTACAGGCTGTAAAACGCCGGGAATAACTTGCGCCGGGCCAAGTCCCCGGTCGCTCCGAAAATCAAAAACACGGCACTCGTCATGGCTTCAGGTCCTCGTTCTTTCTATAGAGAATAGGAGATAAGGAACGGCAATTGTTTCCTGTCCGTTCCCTTTACCCCTTTAGCATATCGAAAACCGACAAGAGATTCAATACTCTGTCGAATGCAAGCGCGTTCACGGAAAATAGGCATGCGCATACAGGACATTTGTCCCGTACAACCGGCACAAATGCCGCATAGTCTGAAGTGTAGAAATCAACTTCGGAGGTGACCTCGCGTGAGACCGATTCATCCGATTAACGAAGAACAATGCAGGCCGTATTACGGCCAACCGGTTTTCATTATATTGAAGGACGGTACGGAGCTTGTCGGGACGCTCAGCCGATTGGACAAAGGAAAGCTCTATTTGAACGAGACGGCGGCCGGCATTCAATCGAATGCAAGCACGTCCGCCAAAAGCAAACGAAGCGGAGCAAACAGCAGCAGTCTGGGAAAAGCCCGCGCCCAAACGAAAAAATCCGACAGGCCGACAACAACCGCCGCGAACGAAGCGTTCCCCGTGCCGTATCCGGACTCCGAGCTGTTTGGCAGTCCCTTTGAATTGGACGTCGCCAGCGTAGGGGCCTTGATCGTGCCCAGCTAACGCCGCCAGCATAACGCAAAAACACCAAGGCTTTCCCCGCTATCGTTCGGGAGAGCCTTGGTGTCGGCAGCATCTGCGGTTAGCCCAGCCGCTTCATCATCATGTAGCAGCGAAGCCTGGCGTCGTAGTGAACCGTATCGTAGCCTTTTCGTACATAGAAAGTCTGAGCTTGCGTATTCGCATCGTCCACCCATAACACCACTTCGCGGCATCCCCGGTCCCCCGCCGTACGCTCCGCCTGACGCATCAAGCGCGTGCCGATGCCGCGGCCCTGAAACTTCGGATTCACCGCCAGCATATCGACGGACAGGCGCTTATCCCGATCCACGCGCAGTGCAATAAATCCGACCGGCAAGCGTCCGGCCGCGGTATCGACGTATGTGACACAGGATTTCAACCGTTTGAGAATATCTGTACGGCTCACGCGAAGATCGGGTACCGTCTGCCGCGCAAAGGGAAGGAGCAGCTTTTCCACCAATCCGTATATCATGCCGTCGTCCTGCCGGGGAATGCGTTTTCGGAGCATGGCTAAGACCGCCTTTCTGCGCATAAAGTTTAAGTACTTTATCGTATGACAGGCGGTGGCGGAACGTTAAGAAGAAATGATCGCGAGGCGAAAAAAAAGCATGCCGCGTTACTTTTTGTACTTTTTGCCGACAAACATCATAAACAGCACGCTGACAAGCAAAACGGCGGCGATGACAATCCATTGAACCCAATTCATGTGCTGACGCGAGCTCCTTTGCCAGGTTTTGATTGATAAATCATCATACTGCATCCTTTTGCAGCCTGTCAAGCATGTATCCGTTTACGGACGGAATGTCTTCCGCTATAATGTAAAGAAAAATGTTCCATTGACAGTGAGGTGATCGGGCATGATCGCTCCGATTCAGAGCGTGATTCGTTCGTATCAAATTCATAAGCAGTGGTTTGCCTTGGAGGACCGGCACAGAAGACAAGATGACTTAACAGGCAAACGTTACCGCGGACGACCGCAGAAAGGAACGGGACAGCCCTCCTATTCGTTCGACCGCTTTGCGGAACGGGCGGCAGGGGATGCCAGAACCATCGTCACGGCGGCAGGCGCCTTGAAACAAACGGCGGAGAACGCAAGAGCCGCCCTGCAAAGCAACGGCGCATCGCTCCGGCTGGTGGAAGGGCTTGTCGGAGGCTACAACGAGCTGGCGAACGCTTTGTCCGAAGCCGGCGTCCTTCTGCGGCCCGCTTGGAGAAAACATGGGCTCGGCGCCCCTGCCGAGGAAGAGTTTGACCGGCTGGGCGTGATCCCGCAGGCCGACGGCACCTTAAGCTTGGACGAGCATAAGCTGCAGACGCAGCTCGACGGCGGGGACAAACATGCGAACGCCGTGCTTCAAGGCATCGACGGTTGGATAATGCGCCTGACGCAGGCGGCGGCTGCCCTGCATGCCATCCCTCCGGCGGACCTGCTGGAGAGGCACGATGCGGGAGCCCGCGCCTTCGGCCACTACACCGCACTGCCGGGCAAACGGCCGCACAGCTATTGGCCTGTTCCGCCGCTCACGGGCATTCTTATGAATGTTCGTTATTAAGAAGCTTCGTTCGTGCATCAAGAAGGCTGGCGCCCGCTTCGTACCGCCAATGCGTGCCGGATGGCGGCAGCCTTCACTTTTTCCTTGCGCTCGTGCTCCGTCAGAGCAAAGAACCCGTCCAGCTTGTATAAGGCGAGCAGCGCTTCCTCGGCCGCGAGGCGCGCTCCCGCCTCCTGCTGCAATAAATAGAAAGCGACCTGATAGCAATACACTTCATACCGCTTCAACAGCTCCGTTTTTTCCCCGAACGTTAGTGGAATGTTGGTTTCATTCCGGTTTTTAACGGCTAATCCGTTCATCCGGCTCTCATCTCCTCTCCTTGATGTCCACGATCCGTCGTATATATTTTACTTTTCCTATAATCCGACAAACGGTACCGATTCCTCGACATGGAACATCTATATCTATATAGACGCAGGAAACGTGTCAAAACTCACATTTATTAAGAAAACTTTAAAATTGAATATCGCAAAAGGTTCCAAAATACGACATAAAAAAGCTCCCAAGACGGCAATCCCAACATCTTCGGGGCCTCTTGAGAGCTTATTACCCAGATATTACTCGACTAAACCGTTCTTGTACGCATAAATGGCAGCCTGCGTGCGGTCCTCCACCCCAAGCTTAGCCAAAATGTTGGTGACGTGAAACTTGACCGTTTTAACCCCGATGAACAGTTCGTCGGCCACGTCCTGATTGGACTTGCCTGCGGCAATGAGCCGGAGCACCTCCATCTCGCGTTCGGTCAATTCTTCATGCGGCTGCGCAGCCTGCTTCGGCCCGCGGAAGCGATTCATCAGCTTGGAAGCGACTTGGGATTCCAGCACCGACTGGCCTTTTACGGCCGAGCGGATCGCTTGGGCGATTTCGGCAGCACGCGACGTTTTGAGCAAGTAGCTGAACGCTCCCGCTTCAATCACCGGGTAAATCTTTTCGTCGTCAATAAAGCTGGTCAGCACGATCACCTTGCACTCCGGGTGCTGCTGCAGCAGACGCCTTGTCGTCTCGATGCCGTCCATGCCCTCCATAACCAAATCCATCAGCACCACGTCCGGCTTGTATTCCAATGCCAGCCGAATGCCTTCCTGTCCTCCGCTCGCTTCGCCGACCACCTCGATATCGTCCTCCGTGCTCAGCACGGCGGCAAGACCGATGCGAACCATTTCATGATCGTCGACCAGCAGCACTTTAATCGTCGTCTCTTCCAATCTCAAGTCCTCCTTCCGCCATAATCGGAATGCGAATCTCAATGCGCGTTCCTTTGCCCGGCGCCGTGATTAAGTTGAGCGAGCCGCCGATTTCGTTCACCCGCTCCCGCATCGTCACCAGCCCGTATGAAGCCTGTTTTTTCATATCCAACTCGAAGCCGACGCCGTTATCCCGAATGAGCAAGCGGACCGCATCGCTTGACGGCTGGGTCAGCTTCACCTCCAGCTTTGTCGCTTTGGAGTGCCGAAGCGCATTGGACAACGCCTCCTGCACGATACGGAACAGGTGATCCTCAATCCCGTTCGGCAGCTTGACGTCTTCGGCCAGCTCGCAATCGATCTGCATCGGCACTTTCGAAGACAGCTCCTGCACCAGCTCGATCAAGCCTTCGGCCAGACGCTTGCCTTCCAGGTGCACGGGACGCAGGTGAAGCAGCAAAGCGCGCATCTCCGACTGCGCTACCGAAGCCATTTCCTCAATGAGGAAGATTTGCCGCTGCGCTTTCTCGAAATCTTTGTCCAACGTCCGGCCGACGGCCGTCGCCGTCATCGAGATCGCGAAGAGTTGCTGGCTCACGGCGTCGTGCAGTTCCCTCGCCAACCGCTGCCGCTCTTCCACGATGGCCGAATATTTCGCTTTTTGCGCCAGTTGGGCATTATTGCTGGACAGGCGCTGCAGCGAGGAAACTTGCTCTTCCCATTTTTTGGTGATCGCATTCAACTGATCGCCCAGACGGCCGATCTCATCCTCGCCGAGCGGCGGCACCGAACGGCTCAGGTTGCCCTTCTCCAGCGACAGCATCACCTCGCGCAGCGTCTCCAGCCGATGCTTCATCCGGCTGCTGTACCACAGACCGTACGAGCCTCCGACCGCTGCAACGATCGCAATCAGCGTCAGGCTCATGCGCACGCCTTCCTGCCACGTTGTGAAAGCGTTCAAGTAGCCGTTCGACTGCAGGAAATAGACGATCACGGCAAACAAAACAAGGCTGAGCCCAATGGACTCCGCCATGCTTCGCCATATCATGTTGGTTAAACGCTTGTCATGTCCGTCCATTCCTGCCGTCCTCCGTGCATCAAACGATTTTAATATCAATATCGGCTACGATATACGAAATTTCCAGCTTCACCTGACGGTCCGCCGTCCAGTAATTGGGCGACTGCCATACCATCTTGTTCAGCACGCCGGCCTCTTTGTCATACCCGATGCTCGTTTGCCCGAACAAGACGGAAGCCGTAACGGTAAGACCTACATCCTCCGGAACGATCAGATCGATATCGGCGATGACTCCCTGCAAAATAATCGTCGTCTCCTTCTGCTCGTGGATCGCATAGGTCAAATCCATCTGCAGCTCCCCCAGCACGTTCCAGATCGACATGTTGCGCAGAACCCAAGGCTCCCGTCCCCACCGGATGCTGTCGATTACGCTTTGCTTGCGGTAATGGTGCTCACTGCGGTGAATTTTACGCGATTTATTGTAGAAGAAGCCGAGCGAAATGAGGATAATGGCCAAGATCAGCGTAAAATTGCCACCTGCGAGGAGCAGCAGGCCGATCACCATCATGATGTAGCCTTTGCGCTCGGCGCCCGAACGTACCTTATACACTCCCAGCAAAAGCAAAAAGAGGGCAAGCACGGTGAAAAATCCGAGATGATTGTCCGCCAGAAGGAAAAGTCCTGCGCCGATCAAGACCAGCGCGATGTTGCGGTTTCGTTTGCGGTTCATCCGTGTCGCCCCCTTTCCCAGTAAGTTCTGGATGATCCGGCAAAAGCCACAGCGCCTTACGGAAGGACGTCCATGGCTTTTGCCTTACATAGCATATCACAAGTGCCGCTTTGCTCCAACAGCTTTTTCGTGAAGATTATTTCCCCTGCTCGCTGGACATCTTCTCTTTCAGAAGCTGCAGCTGATCGTCGATTTTTTGCTGCTTCGCCGGGTCGACCGACACGGCGTTGCTGTACACCGAACCGGCATAGCCACCGCCAACGTAAGGCTTGCGTGCGATTTCCGCTTCGACTTCCAGCGACATGATCTTCTCTTCCATGCGACGGAAACCTTTTACGGCATTGCCGCCTTCGATCACGTTGGTTGCCGTCACTTCGGCCATTTGCTTTTTCGCCTTCGCCAATTGAGCGCGGGAGATCAGCTCGCTGCGTTTGTTGCGCATTTGGTAGAACGCGTCTTTCATTTCATGCAGCTGCTGAACCAGCTCGGCCGCTTGCGCCTTGGCCTGCTCGTGCATTTCCGTGTACTCGGCGATTTTGCCCTCGTAGTACAGCTTTTGCTCCAAAGCTTGGCGCGCCGTCGCTTCCTGATCGTTCTTCAGCGCTTCCTTCGCTTGTCCTTCGTACTGCGCCGTCAGACGAACCGCTTCTTCCAGACGTTCTTTCAGCTTGCGCTCGCTGGCGATTTGACGGGCCACCGTCACTTCGGCTTGAGCGATTTCTTCTTCCATGTCGCGCAAATATTGATTCAGCATGATGATCGGATCTTCAACCTTGTCAAGCAGTTCATGCAGCGAAGCCTTCGTCATGTCTTTAATTCTAGAAAATACTCCCATTGTTAAACATCTCCTTTAGTTGGTTTCTGATTTTGGTTTTTTTCGTATTGCGCTACTTTGCCGCGCAGTTCTTCGATTTCTTTCCACATCGCTTTTTTCTCGATATCTTTCATCATATCGTCCAGATCGCTGCCCGCGGTACCGCTCGGATTCGAGGAGGCCGCATATTCGCCTTCATAGCGGTTGCCTTCTTGCGGCGGGACCCAGCCATGTCTTTGCGCTCTGCGGTAGTGCTTCTCGGCGCGTCTCCACTCTCTCCAGTTGGGATAGTGGCCGCCAGGTTGTCCGCAGCCCTCGCCGCCGTAGGACGGTCCGTAGCCGTGAGGCCCGCCGGTCCAAGGCTCGCTTGGGATGACCAACGCTGCCAGGAAGTACAGCGGAATCACAACGCCTCCGGAAAAGAAAGCCGTTACCACCACGATCAGCCGAAGCAGTGTGGCATCAATGTTCATCGATTCCGCGAGACCGCCGCACAGGCCGGTCACTTTGCGATCGGAACGGGAACGGTACAGTTTGCTCATGATTTATCCCAGCCCTCCTGTTTCAGTTTCGTCCGCAGCTTGGCCAGCTCTTGTTCCAGTGCTTGCGATGCCGCGCTGCCTACGGCGGACCATGCTTCGCGGACTTGGCCCCTCACTTCCCGCAAGGTGCGCGCGGTCAGTTCCATATCGGAGACCCGCTCGTCCAGCCGGTCGAAGATCCGCGGATTCGGACCCGCGCCCATCGAACGCAGCCTTTCGTTCATCCGCTGCTGCAGCCTTACGGACTCCAGCCGCGCGATATAGTAGCTGCGTTTCGAGGCGATTTCGTCGAAATCGGCCTTAAGCTGTTGAAGCTGCTCTTCCAACTCGACGATTCCCAGCTTGCTTTGATCGTACAGCGCCCGGTACTGCGTCGCTTTTTCCTCCTGCTGCATTTTCTCTTGAAGCGCGATGCGCGCCACTTCTTCCTCGCCGGCTCTCAGCGCCAGCATCGCTTGCTGCTCGCGGCGCTCCTTGAGCTGCTCCGCCGATACGTACTGCTGGCGAAGCGAAGCGGCGTGAGACAGGCACTGCTGCAGCAGCCGTTCGGACTCGCGGATTTGCTCCGACTGGGACGCAAGGTATTTATCGATCAGGCGAACCGGGTCTTCCGCGTTTTCCAGCATTTCGTTGAAGTGCGCAACCGTAATATCCCGGAATCTTTTTCCTAAACTCATGCTTTGCTCAACCACCTTTTCTCCGAATTTCAATCCGTCGTTTGTTTGATTTAATATACCGATTTGTTACGCAGCAGCGAGATGCCGTAGCAGATCAAGCCGATGGCGATCAGGATGGCGAACAGTCCGGACAATTTACCGAAGAGGAACAGGCCGCCAAGGATGATCAGCCCCCACCCGATAATCGTTTTTCCGTTTCTCAGTCCTACGAATCCGAGCCCTACCATAGCTGCCGGGAACAAAAAGCTCATGATATGGTGCCCGAGTTGAAAGCCAAGCTTGTGGCTCAGAATCAACGCTCCGAAGAAGATCAGAAGGAACGCGAGTCCGGTATGCCGGTTCATTTTCATGGATTGACTCACCGCCTTTCGTTTTTGTTGTCGTTTTGCTTATGTCTTTATTCTAGGTGAATCCGCCATTTCCCAAAACGGACCTGCGGCGGTTTTTGAAACTGGACCTAAGTCCAGTACGCCACCCGGCCTTGGACAAGAGGAGACCCCGCCTCAACAGACTCATGAGTTTCCCCGATACGGGAAACCCTAGCATTGAAAGATTATCCAGGTTAAAGGAGAAGGATGGGATGAACAGAGCGGGTATAAGCCTTCTAGTTTTTCTCGCATGGCTAACGATGCTTCCACTGTCTGGCGCAGCTTCCCGGTCCGCTCCGGATGATGCGGCTGCGCCATCGCCCGTGCTGGTCTATGAAGTCCGGCGGGACGCCGTCGTTCTCGCGATCTCCAACAAAGCGGAAATTCGGCAGGCAGCCGCGGGCTGGCTGGAGCAGGCCGGAGGGTTGTCCGGCAAATTCCGCGTCGGTACGGACAGCGGCATTGTGATCCGCATCCCGTTCGTCCCCTTGCTCCCCGTCCGGCTGTACGATCTCACGTTTCAATGCAAGGAATTACTTGTGCTTGTCCCCGAGATCTCCTCTCCAAAACAAAATCCCCAGCTGCTGGCTTTCAGCGCTGAGGATCGGTTGTACGTATTCGATTGTTCTTACCCGGCACTGCGGCCGTTTTTGGAGAAGCACGGTCTGCTCCGGTTTCTTTCCAGCCCGGAGGCTAAGGTTCAGCCTTCCTTCTTGGGACCGTCGATCCCGCCGAAAGCGAGGCCGTACCCGTCGCAATCCTGAAGGACGAATTCTTTCCACGGACCGCCGTCCGGATAAATGGCAGGCTCGCCGGAAATCACGACATCCTTGCTGCGGAACTCCTCATACAGACTGTCCAGTGCCGCCCAATCCGTAAACATACGAATATACATTCGTGTTTCCCTTTCAAAATCCTGCTTGTTTTGAGCCCACTTACAACAAAAAAGCCCGCTTCGAACGATATCGAAGGGGCCTGAATCTTGTCTGTGGAAGAAGTCTAGAAAAAGTCGGGCAAATACGTCTGGCGTGCGGGAATGAGCCGCTCCAGCGATTCGCACACCTCCGTCGTGCCGGTTAGCCTGCCGATGTCCATCAAAAAGGATGGGCGTTGGTACCCTGTCAGCATGGCGGCAAGCGTCTGGATCGTGCAGTTGGCGGACGGCAGCTCGGGCGAAGCGCTTGCGATAGGCGCCACACGCGCCGTCCCCGACTCGTCCACCTGCAGCAGAAACCAGCCGTTGTTCCATTCCGCCTGCTCGTCCTTGACCTCCAACTGCAGCGACCATTCCGCCCCCGATGCGAACGGATACTTGGTCAAAAAGCCGGTAACATCGACAATCCGCGCCATGAAATAAGGCACGATCTCTTGCTTGATCCGGGGATTGTCGAGCAGAAACGGCAGCTTGTCGTTCGCGGGCGCCTTCATCACCAGCTTCTCCAGCATCGAGTCGTGATCGGCCAAGAAGCGCCATAAAGCCAAGTAAGCCCCATGATGCAGATAAACCAGCTCGTGAACCTTAAGGATATTGTCCTTTACCTGATAATATACGTAGCCCGCAGGCTGATTCTCCGCATCATAATATACGGCTACCGTTCCTTGCGTATTGCCGAAAATGCGGTGCTGCCACCAGGATTCGTTTCGAATAAGCGTACCATTGTACCTGCTGGCGTAAGCCTCGTAGATCCCGTTCAGCAGCTTGATATCGTGGCCTGTCCGAACGATCCGCCCCGGCTGCGGGCCCAGTTTTGGAAGCTGCTGGACGGAGATCTCATACGATTTATACTCAGCATACGTCTCCCAGCCGTATTTACGGTAGAACGAGAATTGAAAAGGATGAAGGAACGATACCGTCTGGCCTTTCTCCCGCATCACCCGCAGTCCGTGCGACAGCAGCTTGGCCACCAGACCGCCGCGACGGTATTCCGGCCATGTGACGACGCCTGCGATCCCGCCCATGTCGAACGCCTTGCCTTGAATCCAGGTCTGAAAATCGAAAATCGTCATTTTCGCCGCGAGCGTATCATCCACATAAGCTCCCCACATTTGGTTCGAATCGAGAAGCGTCATCCACTTCTCCACTTTTTCGGGAGTAAGCTCATATTGAAAGGCGAATGCTGACATTTGCAGGCTGTCCATAAAATGCACATTCGGAATATTGCGAATTTCCAACTGCTGGTTCACGCGTATCCATCCTCTCCGCTTTTGTACGGCGACCGGGGACTTCGTCCGGTTCTCCGCTTATCGGCGCTTCTCATGCCTTCGCACCTTGTCTCGGCCATTGTAGCCCAATTTTCCAACAAATTCTACCGAAAAAACCTTTTTTACTTGTTTTCACCGGGAGCTGGGGATGAAATGACAGAAATCACGGCGGATATGCGCCCTTGATTCGTATCCGGTACAGACAGGGTGCTGTCTTCTGCTCGAAGACAGCTGTATTTTCGTTGAATAATCGGGCGTACGTCCAATCAGCATCCCGCATTCGTTCATATCATTTAACATGCCTTCTGAAAGGGGGATGTCACATGAGCCACGTTGGCGGATTCGGCTTTACTTCCACTGGTGTTATTCTAGTGCTGTTTATTCTGCTCGTCATCGTTTCCCGTTCATTGTTCATCTAATGCACCGCCCCCCTGTCATGGACTTTGCTCTGGCAGGGGGTTTTTACTTCAATCTCCGATCGTCAAAACCCGCACCAACTCGCCCCGTTGGGCTCCTCGCCCGCCCGCCGGAAGACAGATTAAGCAGTCGGTCTCTTTCATGGAAACCATGATGCTGGATTTGTCGCGACCGGCGGGCCTCACGCGGACCGTCCCATGTTCTACGCGCGAAGCCCCGCGGACATACCGGGGATGCGCCGATCCTTTGCCGTAATCGGCATCCAGTACCGCCGTCGCTGCGCAGGGCAGCGGGTCGGGGGACCCTTGCGAGGCACGCAGATAAGGGCGTACCAGCAGCTCGAATCCTACATAGCAAGCTCCGGGGTTGCCGGACAAAGCAAACAACGGCTTGCCCCGCCACAGTCCGACCGACGTCGGACTGCCAGGCCGCATCGCGATCTTGTTAAAAAGCAGCTCGCCATCCCACCGGCCGAACAGTTCGGCCAGAACATCCTTATCCCCTACCGACACGCCTCCGGTCGTTATCCACAAATCCGCCTGCTCCGCAGCGGCCAGCAGTTCCCGTTCCACCCGGTCGGCTTCGTCGGGAAGAAACGGCATCAGCAGCGGCACTCCGCCCGCCTGCTGTACCTGATAGGCCAGCATATAGCCGTTGCTGCCCCGGATTTTACCTGGCGCGAGCGGCGCGTCTACAGGGAGCAGCTCGGAGCCGGTAGAGAAGATCGCTACCCTCGGCCGCTTGTACACCTTCACAAGGCTATGGCCGAACGTGGCCAGCACCGCCGCTTCCCCCGGTCCGATGATGCAGCCCTTCCGCAGAAGCTGCTCCCCGGCAGCAGCCTCTTCTCCTATCGGGGTCACATTGTCGCCGGGATTCATCGCTTTGTGAACCGCCACCGTGCCTCCTAGACCGATCTCCTGATGCACCGCATTGGTCATCTCCAGCATCACAACCGCATCCGCCCCCTCGGGAACGGCAGCGCCGGTCATAATTCTGGCCGCTTGGCCCGGGCCAATCGTATTCGCCGGAACCAAGCCGCACGGAACGGTTTCCACCACCTCCAAGCAGACCGCCGTCGCAAGGGAAGCTCCCGCCGTATCCGATGCACGCAAAGCGTAGCCGTCGACACCCGATCGCCGAAAATGCGGCAGCGGGCTGCCGGCGCAAACGTTTTGTGCCAGCCTCCTGCCGTAAGCCTCGAATAGCGGTACCTCTTCCGTCTCCTGAAATCGGACATGCTGGAGTACACGCCGCTGCGCCTCTTCAAGGCTGATGGTCTGCCGCCCGAATTTCAAGTCGTTCACGCTTCAACCCCCGATCTGCGACATGCGCCGGGAGGTAGGCGTATGACTCTGCTGCTCGCTCAGAAGCGCTTTAGCCATCTCGTGACTTTCCGGCTTCACGTCCAGCGCTCGGAAGAACAGCTCGGCCAGCGCCTGATCGTTGCCGATATAACGGCGCACATTGAACTCGTCGGACCAGTACAGGCAAGGCTTGATGTTACCGTCCGCCGTAAGACGCAGCCGGTTGCACGTCTCGCAGAAATGGTCGCTGACCGGATGAATCAGCCCGAACGTGCCGGCCGCCCCGGCGATCCGGAAATTTTGCGAAGGCCCGTTTCCCCGAACCGACTGCTCCAGCGTCTCCACCTGCCACCCTATTCTTTCGCAGCGTTCCAGCACCGTGTTGAGCGAAATATATTTCGTTTTCCAGCCGTCGTCGTTATGACCGATCGGCATATATTCAATAAAGCGCACATGCAAACTGCGCTCCAGCGTCAGCTTCAGAAAATCTTCGATTTCGTCGTCGTTCATGCCTTTCATGAGCACGACGTTCAGCTTGATCGGGTCGAGTCCGACCCGGGATGCCGCTTCCAGACTCGCCAGCACGCGCATCAAATCGCCTCCGCGCGTAATGAGAGCAAACCGGTCCGCCCGCAAGGAATCGAGGCTGACGTTAATTCTTGTGAGCCCGGCTTCGCGCAGCTTTTCCGCCCGTGAAGCGAAATGGATCGCGTTCGTCGTCAAAGCGATGTCTTCAATGCCGTCGATCGCGCTCAGCATCCGCACGAGCTGCTCCAGGTTTTTGCGCACGAGCGGTTCGCCTCCGGTCAGCCGCAGCTTGCGAACTCCGTAACCGGCAAGCACCCGCACCACTTCGGCGATCTCCTCGAACGTCAAGAGCTTTTCCTCCGGCTCGAATTCCATGCCTTCTTCCGGCATACAGTATACACAGCGCAAATTGCACCGGTCCGTCACGGAAATTCGAAGATAGTCATGAATGCGGCCGAAACGATCCTTCAATATCTGCGACATCCTGCATGCCCTCCGTTCTAGGTTATACCCACCATTATGTCACAAAACAGGCCCTTCTTCCATAAACAAAAAGCATTCGATAGAAGGCATGCCAAAAGGGGCTAAAACCTAAGTCGTTTGCCGGTGAGTCTCTCATATTCGTCCGGGTCGTTAATATTCCGGGCAAATCTTGTTGAGATCCCCTTCCGCTCCAGAAACGATTCGTCCGCCACCTGCAGAGCGACCGAATTCAACAGCCCCATCAACCGCAGATCGTTCGCGGCCAACATCCGCTCCGCCTCGGGAAGACAGCTTTTGAGGTACACGCCGTGCAGCGGTTGGAGCCTTCCGTCGATCTTCGCAATCGCAGCATCTGCGTCAACGCCGCTCCGCAGCTCCGAGAGGGCCTTCGCCGCTTTGGCGTCGACCCACGGCATATCGCAGCCGACGATCCAAAGCTCCTCGTACGACGCAGCTCTCATGGCCGCTTGAAAACCGGCTAGCGGCCCCCGGCCCGGCTGCAGGTCGGGAATGATCCGCACCGGAGACTCCCCGGAGAACGCGTGAACGACAGCCTCGTACCGTTCCGGCTCCTGCGTTACGATAAGCAGCTCCGCGCACAAGCTTCCAAGCTCGGCCAACTGCCTGGCCAAAAACGTATCGCCTTCGTACATAAGCAGCGCTTTGCTTTGTCCGCCCATCCGCCGATTTTGCCCGCCTGCCAAGATTACGCCTGTCATGGCAAGCCTTTGCCCGCCGTACCGCTCCATCGCCTTCAACCCTTCCTTCCAAACTCGGACGAAGCTGCTGCGCTCCGTCTCCCATCCCTATATTTTGCGGACCGCATCATTCGGCCCGTCTATCCTATCTTACTTTTGCGGCCTTATAACCCCACAATACGCCCCATCCTCCAATGTCAGATGTACTGGCTACGCCTGCTCTCTTCCCTTCGGCACCCAAGCGTCGTTATCGTAGCCCCGCTGCTCCCAGTACCCGATATGCTCTTTGTCGATAAGCTCGATCCCTTGGAGCCACTTTACCGATTTATACGCATACATTTGAGGAACGACCAGCCTTACCGGGCCGCCCAGTTGCTGGGGAATCGGTTTTCCGTCCATCAAGACCGCCACCATGACATCATCCATCCGCGCCTGCTCCAGCGACAAGCAATCCGTATAGATGCGGTCCCCGGAATAAAATTTGACGAACTTCGCCTCGTTCCTTACCTTGGCCAGCTCCAGCAGCTCCTTAAGCAGGATCCCCTCCCAAGTGACCTTGTACACCGACCAACCCGTCACACAGTGAAAATCGCTAACCTGAACCGTTCGTTTGAGCTCCAGAAACTGTTCCCAATTCCACGCATATTCCCGGTCGACAAGTCCGGTGAGGGCGAACTTCCAATCCTCGCTCGAAAAAGCCGGGATCGGCGTCACCGTATACACCCGAAACTGCCCTTGTCCGCCTCCGCCGAGCGGAGGGTTGGATTCTGCAGACGGTACCGGCGGCGGCAGCATCCGGTTCGCATCCTCCCGGGCCAACCGCTCAAGCTCCGCGCCTCCCGTATCGGAAGCGGTCATCAGCCACCGGTAAAATGACGGTCCCAGGCCGAACGCCAGCAGCAAGCCCGCCGCCGTCCGCAGGAACGTTGCTCTGGAGATCGGAGCGTTCCTGAGCATCTGTACGATTCGTCCAGGCTCGGACGACGGTACGTCGCGCGCTTCCGCCGCTTCTTCTTCCTCGCGGTTTTCCGGCCGGCTTTGGGCCGCTTTGACCCATCGGCTGCGGGATACCGAATGGTAGATCGTGTAAGGAACCCCGACCCAGGTGAACAGATCGTGGAGCAGCAGTGCGGCGTTGCCCCAACCGGAAGGCAAGCTTCGCACCAGCCAGAGCAGCACACCGGTGACACTCCAACCTGCGAGCAGAAACAGAACGAGTCCCAAATTCCAACGCTGCGCCGGTTTCGTCCGCAGCTGCTTCCAATGCCGGGGGATCAGCGGCAAATAGAGAGCTATCACCGCAATCGAGGCCGCGCCGATCCATAGATGTCCTTCCTTCAGCCACACACGGCCTGCTCCCAGTGCCCGTACCGGCTCTATAAACAGCAATATCCCGGTCACCGCAAGCAGCGCCAGCAGCCATGCGTTCCAGCGGTGGAGCTTGACCAGCCTTTTTCCGTACGGCACGCCGGAAAGCCAATTCGTCCATACCCGTTTAGGTTTCATTGCCCAGCCACCTTTCGCTTACGTCTACTTGAGAATACGCATGCTGAGGGCTTTCCGGTTTGCCGGGGAAGGCTTTTTTATTCCCAAAGGCAAAAAGGGCCCGAACCCGTCGGTTCAAGCCTCTTGTCTGCTATCAATTCAAGTACCCCATAATAATGCCGGCCGTTTCTTCAATTGCTTTATCTGTTACGTTGATCACCAGGCACCCGACTTGTTTCATCAACGCTTGCGCGTAGCGGAGCTCTTCGTCGATTCGCTCCATCGCCGCGTACTTCGCCCCGAACGGCAGACCGACCGCTTTCAGCCGCTCTGTCCGAATTTTGTACAGCTTGTCTGCATCCATCGTCAAGCCGACAATCCGGTTGCCCGGCACCAGAAACAGTTCCTTGGGCGGTTTAACCTCCGGTACAAGCGGCAGATTGGATACTTTTATCCCTTTATGCGCCAAAAAGATACTGAGCGGCGTCTTCGACGTCCGCGAGACTCCGATCAAGACGAGATTCGCCTTCAACAGGGCGCTCGTATCGCGTCCGTCATCGCATTTGACGGCGAATTCGATTGCCTCTACACGGCGGAAATAATCTTCGTCGAGCTGATGAAGCAAGCCCGGTTTCCGCTTCGGCGCATCGCCCCACGTATCGATGAACGCCTGCATCATCGGACCCATGATATCGACCGCGCGGACGCCGAGGCGGACGGCCTCTTCCTTCATCATTTCCCGAAGCTCCGGCTGTACCAGCGTATACGCCACAAAGCCGCCGCGTTTGGCCGCCTCTTCCATAATGGTACGGATTTCATCCTCGGTTTTTATATGGCCGATCCGCTTCGTTCTCACCTGGTGGGCGTCAAACTGGCGAATAGTCGCTCTGACGACCGCCTCTGCCGTTTCCCCGACGGAATCCGAGCATATGGTGATCTCGTACTGTTGCTCTTCCTTCATCCGGTTTTCTTCTCCTTTGTTCATGAATGCCCTAACGGTCCATCGCCAGATCGACTAAAATATTCGTCATAATCGTTTTTGTCACCCGTCCGACAACGTCCCACCGGGATCTTCCGCTCACCTGGGCAGCTTTGGATTCCACGACGACAGGCAGGCTGTCGACCTGATGAAGAATCATCTTCCGCGCCGCGTCGATCACCGATTCGTCGGGAGAGACATGAATGACGTTCGGCTCGCGGGTCATGACCATGCTGACCGGCATGGATGCCGCATTCGTATTGCCGAGCGTGAATTTAAGCAAATCTTTACGGGAAATGACGCCGGACAGGCAAGCCTCGTCATCCACGACGATCAGGCTGCCGACGTTCTCCATAAACAGCATCACGACCGCGTCGTTCACGGAAGCATTCTCCCGGACGACGACGGGGATCGATTGGACATCCTTTACCTTCATGCCCAGCAGTTTACGGGAAACCTGGGAGCCCGGCGTCATGGCCGAGCCCGGCGTATAGCCCACCTTCGGCTTGGCATCCACAAGCCCGAGCATGACAAGCAGGGCCAGATCCGACCGGAGGGTCGGGCGGCTTAGACCTAACATCTCCGCTATTTGTTCGCCCGTAATAGGCGCGTGTGCCTTTACCAATTCTACGATCTGCAGTTGGCGCGCAGTCAGTTCGATGACCGGTCCCTCCTCACTCAAGCAGCCTTTGCGGTTTATCGCTGTGCCGCATTCCAATCCAATTGTACCAAAAATAGTCCGAAACTCATAGAACCGTTTTTCATTCGATGTTTCCATTTCCAATCAAGCGCACTACTCGATTTGGATCAAGTATTTATTGCGCATTATTTATTTATTAATTATACTATATATGTTGAAACATGACCATTTATTTTATAGGGGGCTGAGCTGGTGGAAAGGGAATTGGCACTTGAGATCGTCCGGGTAACGGAGCTGGCGGCGCTGTCCGCGGCAAGATGGATGGGCCGGGGCGATAAGATTCAAGCCGACGGTGCGGCGACGACCGCCATGCGCGCCATGTTCGATTCCGTTTCCGTCCGCGGGACCGTCGTCATCGGAGAAGGAGAAATGGACGAAGCGCCGATGCTGTATATCGGCGAACAAGTAGGGAACGGGCAAGGTCCAGAGGTGGACGTGGCCGTCGACCCGCTCGAAGGAACGGAACTGGTTGCCAAAGGATTGAACAACGCGCTGGCCGTCATCGCCATTGCCAACAAAGGCAATCTGCTGCATGCGCCGGATATGTATATGGAAAAACTGGCTGTCGGACCGGCTCTCGCCGGCAAGCTCAGCTTGACGGACCCGCTGGAAACGACGCTTCAACGGGCCGCCGACATTTTGGATAAGCCGCTGAGCAATCTTACGATCATGATTCTTGACCGCGACAGGCACCGTAAGCAAATTGAAACCCTCCGTCAAGTCGGCGTACGGATCAAGTTTCTTAGCGACGGCGATGTCGCAGGGGCCATGGCTCCTGCTTTATCCGAATCCGGCATTGACATGTATGTGGGCTCAGGCGGCGCACCTGAGGGCGTGCTGGCGGCCGCGGCGCTGCAATGTCTGGGCGGCGAGCTGCAAGGGAAGCTGCTGCCTTCCAATCAGGAAGAATACGACCGCTGCATCGCCATGGGACTTGCCGACCCGCACAAAGTTTTGACGATGGAGGATATGATCGGCCGGGAAGACGTTATTTTTGCCGCAACGGGCATTACCCCCGGGGAATTTTTAAACGGTGTCCGCTACTTGTCCGACTCCCGGGCAGAAACGCATTCGATCGTCATGCGGGCAAAAACAAAAACGATCCGATTTATTCAATCGATTCATTACTTGCCTAATAAAAATATTCTTAACGATATCGGATAACCCGGTATTGAACTATTTTCTTCCTGTGTTAATATTACCATAAAGTAACTATTCGACACGGAAGAAGGTTTGCGCATGAGTATATTATTTTATACCGCTGTCGGGCTGATCGCTGCCACCTTCGGGAGTCTGGTCGGTCTCGGCGGCGGTATTATTATTGTACCCGCTCTGGTTTACTTAGGGCCTACGTTCGTCGGAGAAACGATTTCGGTATCGACGGCGGTAGGCACATCGCTGGCTGTCCTGATCTTCACGGCATTGTCTTCGACCCTGACCTTCGTCAAGCAGAAAAGGGTCGATTTCAAAAGCGGCTGGCTCTTGTTCATCACATGCGGTCCGGGAGCCATGCTCGGCTCGTATACCACACAATTTGTCAATGCCAAATCGTTCCAGCTCAGCTTCGGTCTCTTCATGCTGCTGATGGCCATATTGCTCGTGCTGCGCGACTATTTGAAGCCGTTGAAAGTGAAGTGGCACATTCAGCGCACGTATACGGACGGCAATGGAAATACATATCATTACGGCTACAGCGTACTGCCTGCCTTGATCATCGGACTTTTGGTCGGATTCATTTCGGGGCTGTTCGGGATCGGCGGCGGCTCTCTATTCGTCCCGGCGATGGTGCTGCTTTTTCGGTATCCTCCCCATGTAGCGACAGCGACCTCCATGTTCGTTATCCTGCTATCATCCCTGATGGGAAGCTTCACGCATTTTACCTTAGGGGAAGTGAACCTGTGGATGGTGCTGGGTTTGGCGCCTAGCGCCATTGTGGGAGGCTGGCTCGGCGCGAAAATCGCCAGTCGGCTGAGCAGCAAAAAGCTGCTTTGGGTACTTCGTGTCACCTTCGTTATCGTATCCTTCAAAATGATCTGGGAAGGCTTGGTCCTTGCCTGATTTCATTAGCTCCATACTATTCGCCGCGGCGTTCGTAACATCATTTTCATGAGCGGATAATTCGTCTCTCCTTATCCCAAACTAAGGGAACGTAATCCTGTTGCCCAAAGGAGATTAAGCCCCCATGAAAAAGCGAACGCCTGCGGCTTTTTTGCTATTATCCGCTCATCGGTTCATCTCGCTTCGAATCAGAAAAAGTTTATCTTTGTCCAGGTTAAGCTTATGCTTGGCTTTAACGGCATGTACGCCTGCCGCAAATTCGCCGCAAGCGATGCCTCCGGGGGTCGGGCCTGCCGAAGCTGCACCTCAGCACACGGCTAAAGCAACAGATACGGGCACCGGCAGTCCGCTTTCTCTGGCTGGGCCTCCGGCCCCTTCCACTGTGCAGCAGGTCCCGCCCCCTTCGGCGCCACCTGCACCGGCACCACCTGCTCCCGCACCGACAGTCGTTCCGCCGGCGGAGCCCAAGGCACACAAGCAGCACAAATCCAAGCCGCAACCCACCAAAGCGTCCAAAGAAACATCCGGGCAAAGCCAACGGCTCTCTTTATCCCAGCTTGTGCGCAAATATCCCGAACTGCTGCTGCTGCGGGGGTCAGGCGCTTCCAGGCAGGTCGCCTTAACGTTTGACGATGCCCCCGACACGACATTTACGCCGCAGGTGTTGGATGTATTGAAAAAATATCAGGTTCGCGCCACTTTCTTCTTAGTTGGCGCACAAGCCGAGAAGCATCCGGAGATGGTTAAACGAATCGTTCGCGAAGGGCATGTGATCGGCAATCATTCGTACAGTCACAAGCTGTTTACCAAGCTGTCCGACGATTTGTTCCAGTCGCAGGTGCTTCAAACACAGCAAGCCTTAAAGCGGCTGATTGGATATTCCCCCCGCTTGTTGCGGCCACCCTATGGCGAGATCAGCGAAAGCCAGCTGCTGTGGGCATCGGAACACGGCTATCGCATTGTGAACTGGAATGTCGACTCGCTTGACTGGAAGCAGCTTGGGCAAGAGAAAGTAACTTCGAACATACTCACTCATGTTAAGCCTGGTTCCATCATTTTGCAGCATTCCGGCGGCGGGCCGGAGCAAGATTTGAACGGTACCGTCAAAGCGCTCCCGACCGTGATCCAGACTTTAAAATCCCGCAACCTGAAGATGGTTACCTTGCCCGAGCTATTGCAAGTATCCAAGCAATTGAATTGAATTATGCCTTCAACAATCAGAACGGTTCCACCTAAAAAGGGACGCCCTCGCACCAGCTGAAGGGCATCCCTTGAATTGCTATTTGTATCAGCAACATGATTTTATGCTTGCACAGCTTCCAGCCAAGCATTGGCAATAAGCGCGTGGCCTGCCGGTGACGGGTGTACGCCATCAGGCGCCCAATAGGCGGACGGTGCTTTGGTACTCGCCGCCGCGAACAACCCGTCTAGCGGCACGTACAGCGTCTCAAATTCCCGAGCGAGCTCGCGGACGGCGTTAATTTTCGGGTCCAAATCCTCTCTCCATTGTTTCCGGTCTTCCGGCACCGGCAGCACAAACGGTTCGACTAAAACTAGCTTCGCATTAAGCGTCTCCTTGGTACGCACAATCAGATCACGGTACCCTTCCGCAAACGCTTCCACCGAAGTCGGGTCGTTACGATCATAACGCCGCCATGTATCGTTAATACCGATATAGATCGAAACCCATGTCGGCTTCAGATCGATGCAATCTTCCTGCCAGCGCTGCTGCAAATCCTTTACCCGATTGCCGCTGATTCCGCGGTTGATGAAATGAACTTGTTTCTCAGGATATTTGCTGGCGAATAACGCAGAAGCGATGAAAGCGTAGCCTCGGCCTAAATCCGCCCCGGTCTCCCTGTTTCTTCCGCAATCCGTAATGCTGTCTCCTTGAAACAAGACAACCGCCCCATCTTCGATCTTTGTCATGACCCTATTCCTCCAACATTTAGGATATAGTTCTTCTTTTAGTACGATACTAAAAGTTACCCGATTTGTATATCACAATGTGAAGAATGGACAAAAAATGTTGAGGATACAAAAATAATTCTCCCGAAGCATAAACAAGTTCAATACAAAAAATAAGCCTTAAAGATCCAAAAAGATCTTTAAGGCTTATTTATACCGATGAGAGGACTCGAACCTCCACCCTTTCGGACTCGATTTTGAGTCGAGCGCGTCTGCCATTCCGCCACATCGGCAAGTGGCGTGCCCTAAGAGATTCGAACTCCTGACCTTTTGATTCGTAGTCAAACGCTCTATCCGGCTGAGCTAAGGGCACACATTTTAAATTGTTGGAGTGGTGCCGAAGACCAGACTTGAACTGGTACGGTAGTCACCTACCGCAGGATTTTAAGTCCTGTGCGTCTGCCGATTCCGCCACTCCGGCGAAGAAATAAAATTGGAGGCGCCACCCAGATTCGAACTGGGGGTAAAGCTTTTGCAGAGCTCTGCCTTACCACTTGGCTATGGCGCCACATGGAGCGGAAGACGGGATTCGAACCCGCGACCCTCGCCTTGGCAAGGCGATGCTCTACCCCTGAGCCACTTCCGCATATAAACTGGGGATCTAGGATTCGAACCTAGGCATGACGGAGTCAAAGTCCGTTGCCTTACCGCTTGGCTAATCCCCAATAAATGTGTAAATGGGGCGATCGAAGGGAATTGAACCCTCGAGTGTCGGAGCCACAATCCGATGCGTTAGCCACTTCGCCACGACCGCCACAGTATGAAAATGTTTTTGGCAGGGGCAGCAGGAATTGAACCCACACTAACGGTTTTGGAGACCGCTGTTCTACCTTTAAACTATGCCCCTATAAACTGGTGGAGGCTGATGGATTCGAACCACCGAACTCGTCAGAGAACAGATTTACAGTCTGCTGCGTTTGGCCACTTCGCTAAGCCTCCATATGAAATTGCAGTGGTGCCGCCGAGAGGACTTGAACCCCCAACCTACTGATTACAAGTCAGTTGCTCTACCAATTGAGCTACAGCGGCGAGTGGTGGCTCGGGACGGAATCGAACCGCCGACACGAGGATTTTCAGTCCTCTGCTCTACCGACTGAGCTACCGAGCCGTATTTATTTATTGTATCGCATTTCTTGCAAATTGTAAATCATGGCGGAGCCGACGGGATTCGAACCCGCGGTCTCCTGCGTGACAGGCAGGCATGTTAGGCCTCTACACCACGGCTCCACACAAATGAAATTGGTTGCGGGGGCAGGATTTGAACCTGCGGCCTTCGGGTTATGAGCCCGACGAGCTACCGGGCTGCTCCACCCCGCGTCAGTAAGTAAATTTATGGTGGAGGCTGACGGGATCGAACCGCCGACCCTCTGCTTGTAAGGCAGATGCTCTCCCAGCTGAGCTAAGCCTCCATGGGATAATGGTGACCCGTAGGGGATTCGAACCCCTGTTACCTCCGTGAAAGGGAGGTGTCTTAACCCCTTGACCAACGGGCCATGCTATTAAATACTTGCAATGATGAAACTCTACGGAGAGAGAGGGATTCGAACCCTCGAGACGCTTGTGACGCCTACACGATTTCCAATCGTGCTCCTTCGGCCAACTCGGACACCTCTCCATAATGGCTCCCCGAACAGGACTCGAACCTGTGACAACTCGATTAACAGTCGAGTGCTCTACCAACTGAGCTATCAGGGAATATATTCAAGGCTTGCACCCTGAAAACTGGATCGAAACAAAGCGCTCCGATATATCTTTTTTCACTCCGTTGACTTCGTCAAAAGTCGCTCCTAAAAGATATATCTTCACTGGTAATCAAACCTTAGTCGCTCCCGAAAATTATTCGGAAAGCTTGTAGGATAAGCCCTCGACCGAT
>NZ_JTHN01000081.1 GCF_001399685.1 Paenibacillus sp. A3 | reverse complement strand
GCGGCCGCAAACTGTTACGGGATATCCCCCACAATTATTTGTCTGAGTTTTCTACTTCTCCTTGCGCTTTAGGCGCAAGTCAGGCTGTTGAAAAAGTGGATTTTGACCGAAATAGAGAAACATACGGAGGTGGGGTATCTACTGAGGAGCGATAGCGTTCGCCTTTGTCTGCGGGAAATACCCGCTGCTAAGCGCTCCAATTAAAATTTCCTGCAGACAACAGCGACCGGAAGTAGATACCCCACCCCCTAGTACACCTCTATTACTTCAGCCTTGCGCATTAGGCGCAAGTTTTTTTATTTCGGAAATAAAATTTCATGTCACTATTTACAAAATGAAATAATATTTTATAATATGAGTATAAAGCTAATGATAGCGTTTACAAAAGTATTGCTACAAAAGTGTTAATACGTTAAAAAGAGGGGCGGCGATGGAGAGATGACCGATCCAAAAAAATGGAACGCGGTAGACCGGTTGATCCGGCGCTGGGTGAAGGAAAAGGCGATTCCCGGAGCCGTTGTGGATATCTCGTTGGGGGCTGACGTTCGATGGAGCCAAGCTTACGGGTCCTATTCGGACGGCACCGCCGAGTGCCAGATAACCGAGCGCACGATGTTCGACGTCGCTTCGTTAACGAAGGTCACGGCGACCTTGCCTGTCATCCTGGCGCTGGCAGAGCGGGGAAGACTTCGGCTGGACGATCCCGTCCAAGCGTATATTACCGCCTTCCGCCATCCGAACGTGACGCTGCGCCATCTGCTGATGCATACGTCCGGGCTTTCTCCCGAGCTTCCTTATGCCAAGCGGACGGAGCGCCGCGACGTCATCCCTCTCGTGCTCAAGCAGGAGCTGGTAACGGAGCCCGGGGAGCAGGCGGTTTACAGCGACCTCGGGATGATTTTGCTTGGGGAAGTCGCCGCCGTCGTATCCGGGAAATCGCTGGAAGCGTGCGCGCGCCAGTATGTGTTCGACCCGCTGGGGATGGCCGATTCGACGTTCAATCCGCGGCCCGAGCTGCTTGGACGAATCGCCGCCACGGAACCGCTGGACGGTGGTACCGGGTATGTGCACGGAGTCGTTCATGACGAGAAGAGCTACCATCTGGGAGGCGTCAGCGGCAGTGCGGGACTGTTCACGACGGCAGACGACTTGCGCAAGTACGCCCGGGCATGGCTTGACCCGGACGGCGTCGGGCTGCTGAGCAGGGAAACGATCGGCGCTTGCTTCCGCAATCCGTATCAAGGCCGGGCGCTTGGCTGGGAAATATGGCATGGTCAGGAGCGGGCGCCGTCCTGCGGGGCCTCTTGGCCGCACGGCAGCTTCGGGCATACCGGCTTTACCGGAACGAGCCTGTGGATCGATCCGTTCCACGAGCTGATTGTCGTGTTTTTGACCAACGCGGTGCATTTCGGACGAAGTCCGATCATGCGGGAGCTGCGGCCGATTCTGCATACGACGGTTTATACCTCGCTCGTCGGGGATAAATAGCGAATCATCACCCAAGGGAGGGCTTAATTATGAAGGGGACAAAGACAATGAAATCGGCAATCGCGCTCGTTGCGGCCATATCGCTTATCGCAACAGGCTGCAGCAGCCCGGCGAAGGACGGGGCCCAGGAAGCTCCGGCGGCAAACGGCGGCGGGGGACAGAAGGCGGAAGCCCAGAAGGTCAAGCTGACGATGGGCAGCTGGCGGACGGAAGACAAGGAAGTATACGAGAAGATCATCAAAGCGTTCAACAAGACGAACCCCGACATCGAAATCGAATTCAAGCCGACCAAAAACACCGAATACAACACGGTGCTGAATACGGCGCTGCAAACCGGCAGCGGCCCCGACATCATCCATCTCAGGCCGTATGCGGCCGGCATCGCGCTCGCCGACGCCAAATACTTGGAGCCGCTCGACAGCGTCAAGGGGCTTGAAGCGATTCCGAAGGAAGCGAAGATGGCCGCGACAGGCAAGGACGGCAAAGTTTACGGTGTGCCGACGGTCTACAGCTCGACGCAAATTTTCTATAATAAAAAGCTGTTCAAAAAGTTTAACCTGTCCGAGCCGAAAACCTGGGACGAGCTGATGAAGGCGGCCGATACGCTGAAACAGAACAAGATTGCGCCGTTTGCCTTCGGCTCCAAGGAAGGCTGGATTTTGTCCCTGACGCACGGCGCGCTCGGACCGCAATTTTACGGCGGCACCGAGTTTGTCAATAACCTGCTCGCAGGCAAAACGAATTTCAAAAGTAAAGAGTTCACCGATTCGATCACGATGCTCCAAGGACTGACAAAATATTTCCCGGAAAATTATACGGGTCTCGGTATGGATGATATGCGCAACCTGTTCGTCACCGAGCAGGCGGGCATGATCGTGATGGGCGACTGGGAAATTGCAGTCATGAAAAAGATGAACCCGGAGCTTGATCTCGATCTGTTCCCGGTCCCTCCGGTGAAGGCGGACGGCAAGGCGAGCGTGACCAACTGGGTGGACGGTTCCTTCGCCGTTAACGCGGCGTCCAAGAACAAGCAGGCGGCCTTGAAATTTATCGAGTTCATGACGACGAAAGAATTCGGCAAGATGGTGGCCGACGATCTGAAGAAGCCGAGCACGATTCCGGGCGTGGAATCCTCCGACCCGCTCGTCGCGAAAATGATCCAGCTCGCTGCCGCCAATTCGACGCCGTATGCGATGGTCGTGCATTTCAGCGCAGGCAATCCGACGACCAAGGCTACGCTGGAGACGGCTCTCCAAGGAATGTTCCTGGGCAAGGAAAAACAGGACACGGTGACGGATATCGTGCAGAAGAGCGCCGATTCCTGGTTCAAGCCCGCGGCCAAATAAACTGCCGGTCGACACAAACTTTATAGAAAGGGCGGGGCGCAATGAATCGAGAAGCGGCGGTATGGGACCGCACGAGCAAACGGCAGCCGGGTTTGAACTGGAAGCGAGGGATCATCCACCTGTTCCCGGTTCCTGCCCTCGCCGTCTACACGCTGTTTGTCGTGTATCCGATCGTAGCGGCTTTCAGCTACAGCTTGTTCGACTGGAAGGGGCTTCAGAAAGGCACTTTTGTCGGCATCGACAACTTCGTCAAGCTGTTTACGACGGAGCCGTTCAACGGGCTGTTCTGGAACGCGTTCGGGCATAACGTTTACTATTTTATACTGGAAATGGTCGTGCAAAATGGTATCGCTTTCATTCTGGCGTACATTATTTACACGAAAGTGAAGGGCGCCGAGCTGTTCAAAATGGCCTATTTCGTGCCACGGCTGCTGTCGGTCATCGTCGTCGGTTTCCTGTGGAAGCTGATGTTGAACCCGAATTCCGGCGTCGTAAACTTCGCGCTGAAGAACATCGGTCTCGCCGAATGGGCGAGGCCGTGGCTGGGCGAGCCGGACACGGCGCTGACGGCGATCATTCTTGCGAACAGCTGGTTCGGCGTCGGCTTCGCGGTGCTGATTCTGCTTGCAGGCTTGCAGTCGATCTCCCAAGAGGTGATCGAGGCGTCGAGGCTGGACGGGGTGCAGGGCTTCCGTTTGATCCGCTCGATCATTCTGCCCATGATGACGCAGTCCATTGTCATCCTTACCGTATTTACGTTCATTCACGCCTTCGAAGCGTTCGAGCTTGTGTATGCGATGCAGGGCTCGCAAGGGGAGCCGTATCATTCGACAGATACGCTGGCCGTCTTCTTTTACCGTACGGCTTTCGGCGGCTCGTCGGGCGACGGTGTAGCGGTCGGTCTCGGCTCGGCGCTGGCGGTCGTACTGTTCTTGATCATCGCTACACTGTCCGCATTGTTTATGGCCTATGTTCGCAAGCGGGACATGGAGTATTAGAAAGGGGGTAGACGCTTGGTGAAAACGAACCCGGTCTTACGCGCGTCGCACTATGTTATCGCCAGTCTGTTCGCGCTCCTCAGCCTCTATCCGATCGTTCTGATGCTCTTGTCTTCGTTCAAGACGAACATCGACATTTTCAAAAATCCGATCGGACTGCCGAAGTCCTGGAGCATGGCCGCCTATAAGAAGCTGCTGGACCAGCTGCCTTACTTCGATTATTTCTGGAACAGCCTGACGGTCAGCGTCGTATCCGTTGCCCTGATCCTGCTGTTCGGGTCGCTTGCTTCGTTCTATATTGCCAGATACCCGTTCCGCTGGAATCCGGCGCTGTTCTTCTTCTTCCTGCTCGGCATGATGATTCCGGTCAAGCTCGGCATCGTCCCGCTGTTCATGCTGATGAAAAATTTGGGGTTGATGAACACGGTTACTTCGCTGATTTTGATGTATACGGCTATCGGCATCCCGATGTCGGTCTTGATCTTGAGCGGATTTTTCCGGACGCTGCCGAAGGAGCTGGAGGAGGCGGGCCGGATCGACGGCTGCTCCGATCTCCGCCTGCTGCTGAGCATCGTGGCGCCCTTGATGAGACCGGCGCTCGGAACGGTCATGATCATGAATTTCATCACGGTGTGGAACGATTTCTTCTTCCCGCTGATCTTCATCCAAGACGAAGTGAAAAAGACGATTCCCGTCGGCATGCTGACGTTATTCAGCGAATACTCCACCGATTGGAGCGTGCTGTTCGCGGGCCTGACCTTGTCGTCGCTGCCGATGATCGTGCTGTTCGCCGTCTCCTCCAGGCAGTTCATGGACGGCATGACGGCGGGCGCGGTCAAGTAAGACGGACGAGAAATTCAGCTAAGACGATCAGGGAATCAAGAAGGGAAGGAGATTTTATGGCGTACAACGAACAATGGCAGCCGGTAACGGAACAGCGCAATGCAAAGTCCGTTCATTTGGACCGGATGAGCGTGCGGGAAATCATCGAGACGATCAACAGCGAGGACGGTACGATTGCCGCTTCCGTGCAAGCCGCGCTGCCGCAAATCGAAGAAGCCATCACCGCGATTGCGGAGCGGCTGAAGCGGGGCGGCAAGCTTTATTACATCGGGGCCGGCACGAGCGGCCGGCTCGGCATTCTGGACGCGTCCGAATGTCCTCCGACGTTCGGGGTCGATTCATCGCTCGTGCGCGGCATTATTGCCGGGGGCGAGACGGCGATGGTGAACCCCGTCGAAAATGCCGAGGACGACATTGAAGCCGGGGCGGCCGATATCGCGCTCTATACAACGGCAGCGGACGCGGTCGTCGGCCTTACGGCGAGCGGCCGGACGCCGTATGTGCTGGGGGCGATCCGCGAGGCCAACCGCATCGGCGCCTTGACCGTCGGCATCTCGTGCAACACGGGCACCGAGCTTAGCAGGGCGGCCGCACACGGCATCGAGGTGCCGGTCGGACCCGAGGTGCTCACCGGATCGACGCGCATGAAGGCCGGCACCGCGCAAAAGATGGTGCTGAACATGATCAGTACAACGGTGATGGTTCAGCTCGGTAAAGTGTACGGCAACCTGATGGTGAACGTGCAGGCGACGAACGCCAAGCTGCGCGACCGAGTCGTGCGCATCGTCGGCGAAGCGACCGGAGCGGACCGGATGGCGGCGGAGGAGCTGGCCCTGCGGGCCGAAGGCGATGCACGCCTGGCGATCCTGATGCACCGGTTTGCTATTGGCAGGCAGGAAGCGTCGGCGGCGTTAGAGCGGTCGGGCGGTCATTTCGGAGAAGCGGTCCGCTGGCTGGAAGGACAACAGACGGGGTAAGAATTAGCATGAGCTTCCTTTGAGCAGGCCGGAGAGCCGCTTGAAGGAAGCTTTTTATCGAGCATGGGCATGAAAAAGTAACCGATTTCCTATGGCTGTGACTAGAAAACTTTGGTATGATGGGGGTGAATGTCTGTTCCAAAATCATCCAACCAAACCGATAACAGAACGTGGGAGAGATACTGATGAAGCTGGCTGCTCAGTTGTACACGCTGCGGGATTTTTTGAAAACGCCGGAAGATATCGAAACTGCGCTTAAGCGGGTGAAAGAAATCGGATATCGCGCGGTTCAAGTGTCCGGACTCGGTCCGATCGAACCGGAGGCGCTTAAGGAGATAACGGACCGCGAAGGCTTAACGATCTGCGCTACGCATATTGGATACGAGGATTTGACGGACAAGCTGGATGAGGTTATTGCGATGCACCGCTTGTGGGGCTGCCGTTATGTCGGCTTGGGCGGTATGCCGCAGCAGTATCGCACCAGCCGGGAAGGCTACGAAGCGTTCGCCGCCAAGGCGACGGAAATTGGCCGGCAGTTGACCGGCGCGGGGCTGAAGTTTATTTATCATAACCACAGCTTTGAATTTGTCAAGTTCGACGGAGCGACGGGAATGGACATTCTGATCCGGGAGACCGATCCGGAAGCGGTCCATTTTGAGCTGGATGTGTACTGGGCTCAAGCGGGCGGAGGCGATGCGGCCGATTGGATCCGCAAGCTTGACGGGCGGATGAAGGTCATTCACCTGAAAGATATGGCCGTAACGGCCAAGCAGGAGCAGCGCTTTGCCGAAGTCGGCGAAGGCAATATGAATTTCGAGCGTATCCTGGAGGCGTGCCGGGAGATCGGCGTCGAATGGGGAGCCGTCGAACAGGATGATTGCTACGGCAAAAACCCGTTCGACTGCCTTCAAACCAGCTTGAACAACCTGCGCGCCAAAGGTTTCGAATAAACAGCTTTATCAAGGCGAGGGCTGCTCTGCGATCATTTTACAGCGGGGCAGCCCGTTTTGCTTTTTTGATCATCGGATAAAAACATAGCTGCCCCCGTTCGTCTGCTGCACAAACGTCTCTGTCTGCACAAATCCCGCTTTTTGGTACGCTTGGATCGCCCGTTGGTTAAAAGCGGCGACGGAAAAACAAAGAGACGCGGAGCAAAAGCTTTTTCGGCAAGCGTTAGCCCTTCCTGCTCTTGCGGTGTAAAAGAAAAGAATCCCATAAGTCCGCTTTCGGTATAAACGCTGTAGTAACGGCTGCCTCTCCTGACCGGATCGAGAAATTCCTCGTAATCGTCCGGATCGTCGTCCATATTGTAAAAAGAATAAGGCTCCTCGTACTTCCAGCCGGCGATCTCTTCGGCTTCTTCCTGAGTCATAGAGCGATTCACTGCTTCGCGAACGGCTTCGAAACGAAGAAATAACAGCAAAGCCCGAACCACATCGCCGCAGCCCCCCAATAAACGGCAGGATACCCCGCATGCTGCACCACCCAGAACGGGATGTCGAGCTGAAACGGCCGATTGCGATATGCACAGCCGAAGATCATCCGTTAACGCCGGTAGCAGAATCGTTTATCCGGCTGATTCGGAAAAAATTAAGAGCAGAAGCAGTCTAATCGGGGTTATCCGTTCAGCGGACAATATTCGTTCAGGTCGACCGTTCCTTCCGGGGAGCGGTTTTATTTTTTTGCTGTAGGAGGAGTCTAATTAAAATTTGACAGTAACTATCAAAAGAAATATATTATCATTATCGTGTAACTACCAAAATAATCCAACGATCTGAAAAAGGAGCTGCGAGCATGAGTAACGATCCAAATTGGAGAAGAGCGCTGGTCATCGGAGGGAGTATGGCGGGAATGCTGGCTGCGCGGGTGCTGTCGGAGCATTGCGACGAAGTTCTCGTCGTGGACAAGGACGACTTTCCGGACAAGCCCGAGAACCGTCCGGGCACGCCTCAGGCGTTTCATCCGCACCGGCTGCTGCCGCGCGGCAAGCTTATTCTGGAGAGCTTGTTCCCCGGCTGGACGGACGATTTACTGGCGCAAGGGGCTTTCCTGAAAGAGGGCAAACGCATCCGGTCCGTCAGTGTTTACGGAACCATGGAAGTGGTTGACCGGAAAGATGCGGGCGCCAGCCGGGCTCTGCTGGAATGGGTCATTCGCCGGCGCCTTCAAGCGATCCCCAATGTGCGGTTTGTAAACGGGTACGAAGCGACGGGGCTGCAGATGGCTTCAGACGGCGCAAAAGTAACAGGTGTTGCGGTTCGGGAACGGAGTAAGTCGGCGCAGTCAATGACGCTCGAAGCCGATCTGGTGCTGGATGCTAGCGGACGCTCCTCCAAGCTGGTAAAATGGCTTCAGGCTCTCGGCTATCATGTGCCGGAACCGGAACGTCTGAAAGCCTCGCTCGGGTACAGCACGCGTTATTACAGAATCCCTCCGCACGTTGCGGAGCAATGGAGCGTTGTCGTTACCGAAGGCGTTCCGGCCAAAGGAATCGGCACCGCCGTATTCGGACCGGTTGAACAGGATACGGCCGAAGTCGTACTGTATTACGCGGGCGGGCAGCGTTACCCGACGACCGATGCCGGGTTATACGAACAGGAGCTGGCCGCTCTGCTGGATCCTTCGATTGCCGAGCTGCTGCAAGCGTGCGAGCCGCTGGGGCCGCCGCGCGGGTATCGGGTGCCGGAATGCTTCCGGCAGCGCTTTGAGCGGATGGAGCGGTGGCCGTCCGGGCTGCTTGTAATGGGGGACGCGCTCTGCAACTTCGACCCGATTTACGGTCAAGGGATTACCGTCGCTGCCATCGAAGCGGAATTGCTGGCGGCTCAATTGCGCGAACGGCATATACATCCGAAGCCGTTCTTCGAACGCGAGGCATTGAGGCGAATGCAGGAGGCAATCGACCCCGCCTGGTGGCTCACTGCTGTTGCCGACCTGCGCTGGCCCGGCGTGGAATACACAGGATCGCATTCGCGGGAAGGGATTGCCTTTGCCCAAAAATATTTTGAGCTGTACCGCAAGCAAGCCGTCGGCAAGCCCGATATGGAATTATTCGGAAAATATATGATGATGAACGGTTTGCTCCTATCGCCGCGGGCATTATTGAACGCGGAAGCGGTCCGCACCGTGCTGGCCGGCGATGCATCGGGCGAGGGAGAGCGGCTGTTAGCCGAATTCGGGATGGAGGATCGGGATCATCAGCTGGAGCAATTTCTGGAGCGGACCATCCCGGCGGGAAGCTATACATAAAATAAGATCGGAGAGTGAGCAAGGTGTCACCGGACGATAAACGAACCATGGGGCTGCGCGAGCGAAAAAAAGCAAAAACCATGGCAGCGATTCAGATGCACGCGCTGCGGCTGTTCCGCGAGCTGGGCTATAACGCCACGACGGTGGAGCAGATTGCGGAGGCAGCGGAGATTTCGCCCAGCACTTTTTTTCGGTACTTTCCCACCAAGGAGGACGTGCTGCTGCGCGACAATTACGATCCCGTTCTCGTTGATGCATTTGAAGCTCAGCCGTCAAATCTGAGTCCTTTACAAGCAGTACGCCAGGCAATGGTTTCGGCGATTGCCGACATGTCTGCCGATGAGCTTACCACGATGCGTGAACGAAATCAGCTCATCATGACGGTGCCGGAGCTGCGGGCCGCAGCGCTGAACAACCTGACCCAGACGATGCAGCTGATCGCGGAGCTAGTAGCCAAGCGCACCGGCCGGGAGCCGGACGACGCGGCCGTGCGAACCTTCGCCGGAGCGATCATCGGCGTCAACATCTCGGTGATGCTATACTATGCGGAGCATCCGGATGCGGACTTCGCCGGATTGCTGGACGAAGCGTTGAGCAAGCTGGAAGCGGGCCTGCCGTTGTAACTTCGGCGGGCAGGCCCGCCCGGTTTATGCGCCTTTATTATTCGACCTAAACGAATAAGAGATAGCGGCCAAGGCGGCCAATTCCATAACGCCGCCAATCCATGACAAATGCAGAACGGAGGAATACTCCGTCACCAGTCCTCCCAGACCGGCCCCTAAGGTCATCCCTATATTCATTAAGGCGGTATTGAAGCTTAAAACAATTTCCGGCGTTTGAGGCTTTAAAGAAATAAAATAAAATTGTTTTGCGGGAGTCGTTGTCCATGCGGCGGCTCCCCATATCATAAGAGTCAACAGCACCCCTATCGTAGAAGTTACCGTAAAGGTCAATAGGAACAAGGCCATCGCGTGAATGCTCAAGCTAATGGAAATGGTGCGGACAGGTCCCCATTTATCGACGGCATACCCGCCAAAACGCGACCCGATCAAAGCAAACACGCCTAAAGTCAAAAGGGATATACTGACCATTTCGATCGAAAAACCGGCAAAGGCGCTCAACAGCGGAGCGATGTAAGCAAAAACCATCGTATACCCGAGAATCCAACATACGGTAGTGAGAAATCCGCTTATCAACCGCCTGTCGCGAATGAAAAGCAATTGATGCTTTAAAGGGATCGGTTTTTCTCCCTCCAGCCTTGGGATGAATCTCGCCAGCAGCAGGAGAACGATGAGCGTAACGGCGGCAAGCATGAGATAGATATAGCGCCAATCCATATAGGCGGCAACCAGCGTTCCGACAGGGACGCCCAATATTAAAGAAACGGTAAATCCCGTAATGACCGTGGCCATCGCATTTCCCTGTTTGGCAGGCGGGGCGAGCCGGGCTGCGTAATTGGTGGCAATAACGATATACAGTCCCCCGCTCATGGCCAATACAATTCGGGAAAACATCAGCAGGCCGAAATGAGAACTGAAAAAGGCAATCATGCTTCCTGCGATAAAAGTAACCATGGAATAGAGCAACACTTTTTTTCTCTCGAACTTTGCCGTCAGCATCACCAATCCAAGAGCCCCTAACGCATACGATAAAGAATAGATCGTGACCAACTGTCCGGCCAACGAAATCGGCACCTGGAAATCTTTGGAGATGATTTCCAAAATGCCGGATACGACGAATTCTGCCGTACCCGATACGAACGCGCCTAAAGCTAGCAAATAAATGGAAAATCGGTTCATTCCTTTTCACTCCTTGTCACACGTTGCCCTTATTCTATATCGCGTGGTAACATGAGTAAAATTGTTAATTTTCATAAAGGGGATGAGTAAAAGCTCATGACTATTGCCCGCTTTAAGGTTTTGGCCAAAGTGATCGAGCTTGGCAGCTTCACCAAAGCGTCCGAAGAGCTGAACATGACTCAATCGGCCGTGAGCCATGCGATCGCCAGTCTGGAGGCGGAATGGGGCGCGACGCTATTGATTCGCGATCGGAAGAAGGAGCTTGTTCTCACCGAGGTCGGACAAAAAACGCTGATTCATATCCGGGAAATTTTAAATCGGACGGAACGCATTCAACAGGAGCTGGCTTTAGCGGCAAGCTTGGAGGCGGGGACCGTGCGTATCGGCACTTTTTACAGCGCTTCCTCCTGTCTTTTGCCTAAAATTCTTGCAAAATTCCAGAAGAAGCATCCCCGAATCGAGTTCAGATTTTACGAAGGCACGTATGAGGAAATGGCGGAATGGTTGGATACAGGAGTCATCGACATCGGATTTGTTGTGCAGCAGGACAAGCATACGAAATGGGACACGGTACCGCTCATCCAAGATAAGATGGTTGTCGCTTTTCCTGCGGGTCATAAATTTCAGCAGCGCGAAATAATTGCGGTGGAAGATTTGCAAGACGAGCCCTTTATTATGCCAAAAGGAATGTATCAATCGCACATCGAAGAAATTTTTCAACAAGCGAAGGTCAAGCCGTCTATCCGGTTTGAAGTGCAGGATTGCAGCACCATTGCTAACATGGTTCAGGAAGGGCTCGGAATCACGATCGGCCCGGAATTGTTTCTCAAGACCCAGCAAAATCTTCAAATCCGCAGCTTGAACGTATCCGACTGGCGTAATGTGGCGTTAGCATGTCTTTCCGTCTCCGATGCTTCGCCGGCCGTTCGAGCCTTTCTTACCGTAGCCCAAAGCGTTTTTGTCAACGACAAGTGAATCTTGTGCAGCCGGATACATACCGTGCTGTCTTCCAAAAGGGAGCCCACGCTTCCTTTAACCTTCATTAGCGCATAGGACGGACAAGCCGCCTCGTTCGGAAGCGGCTCTTTTCATCGCCCGGCACGGGCGTCCTCTCCGGAGGGCGGTCCCGAACCCGGGCTAGGCGCCCCCTCCACGGGCAAAGGAAGCGGGCACATCCAAGCGGTAGCCTATTCCCCAGACGGTACGAAGCATCGAGGCGGCAGGCGGCGAAACAGCTTGCATTTTTTCCCGGATGCGCCGGATATGGGAGTCCACCGTCCGAAAATCCACAATCACCTCGTACTTCCATACCTCCTTCAACAACTCTTCGCGGGTCAACGTCTTGTTCTCGTTCAAGGCAAAATAACGCAGCAGGTCGTACTCCTTCAAAGTCAGAGCGATCTCGTGACCTTCGATCAGCACACGCCGGGCCAGGTGCTCGATGACCAAATGCGGCAGCACGATGTCATGACGCGATTTGTTCTCCAGCCGGAGCCTTCCCGGAGCGGTACGCTTCAGAATGGCATGGATGCGGCAGATCAGCTCGCGCGGACTGAACGGCTTCAGCACATAATCGTCCGCTCCGGCTTCGAAGCCGAGGAGGCGGTCGCTTTCGTCCGCTTTGGCCGTCAACAGGATCACCGGCGTCGTCTTGACCTGTTTGAGCAGCCGGCAAATTTCGGGGCCGTTCAGGCCGGGCATCATCCAATCGAGCAGCAAAATATCGTAATCGCGGTCTAAGGCCATTTGCAGCGCCTGCGTTCCGTCTCCGGTTTCTTCCACGGCGGCGCCGTCTTTATTCAAATACAGGTTCAATATGCGGCGGATCCGGTCCTCGTCGTCGGCGATAAGCATCTTGTAAGCTAAGGTCATGACAGTTCCTCCTTCACGCTTCTCATTGTAGCCTTAGGTTGGCCTGGCGGCATGCCTCGAATGAGTCATTTCGTCGTCGGTCCGGTGAACAAAGCTTGTCTCCTTTGTGACAGCGAGATGGCCCTTTCGTGTCATAGGAACGGGGACCGAAATTAGGTAAGATGGAGGGGATGCCAGAAGACGAAGAAGGTAAGGAGGCTTTGAGCTTGGACTTTCAGTTGATGATGGAAACGTACGGATTCCGGGTGGTGTGGGGGCCGGAAATGTTTCTGACGGTTGCGCTGGCGGCCGTATTTTACATGCGCTACAAGGGCGGCACGGTGTCCGGGCGGCAGATGGCGAGCTTTTTTGTTGGGCTGTTCCTGCTGTACTTTGCTCTTGGAGGACCGCTGAATCTGGGCGGGCACTTCTGGTTCAGCATCCATATGCTTCAGCAGTCCGTGATGTACCTGATCGTTCCGCCGCTGCTGCTCCGGGGGATGCCGGAAGGCTTTTTTCGAGCGCTCAGCGACAATCCGTGGAGCCGGAGGGTGATCCTTGTTTTCGGCAATCCGATCTTTGCGATGTTTTTGTTCAACGGCGCATTTTCTTTCTATCACATCCCGATGATCTTCGATGCGGCGATGTCCAATTATGCGCTTCATAATGCGCTGCATTTGCTGCTGTTCTTCTCGGCGTTTGCTTTATGGTGGTCCGTGTTCAGTCCGGCCGGGGCGATCTACGCGATGAGCGAGCTGAAAAAAATGGGGTATATTTTCATAAACGGCATTTTGCTGACGCCGGCATGCGCGCTCATCATCTTTGCCAAAGCGCCGATGTACGAGACCTACACCGCTGGCGCGCATCTGCTGTGCCTGCCGTTCTATGCGATTCCGGTGGAGCCGGTGGCGTTTTCGAGCCCGTGGCTTACGCCGCTGTCCGACCAGCAGCTGGGGGGCGTGATCATGAAGATTATGCAGGAAATTTCATACGGCTGCCTGCTTGGCCTCGTGTTCTTCCAGTGGTACCGAAGGGAAAAAGACAAAGCAGAGGACCTTCCCGATCCCCTGCTTGAGCCGACGCCATAGGCGTTATTTTGATCCGGCGATTTGCCGGATCATTTTTAGAATCTCGTCGTTGTCCATCTCTTCGCCCATCGTATAAATTTTGCGGATCTGGCCTTCCTGGTCGACAAGGAACAGCGAGGTCACCGTATGCACGAATCCGCCGTCCTTCATCTTTTGCACCATCACGCCAAAATCTTTCGCGACGTCCGCCGTTTGTTTCTCCGTCCCGGTCAGCAGCGTCCAGCCGCTGTAATCCATCCCCATTTTGTCTCCGTACGTTTTGAATACTTGAGGCGTATCGCGCTCGGGATCGAAGGTGACCGATAGAAAATGCACCTTATTACCCCACATGCCGTCTTTCTTTAATTCGTTCTGCAGCTTGACCATGTTGTACGTCGTGGCCGGGCACACGTCCGGGCAATTGGTGAACAGGAACTCCACCAGACGCACTTTGCCGTTCGTATCGTTTAAAGAAACCTTCCCGCCATCCAGCCCGCTCAATTCAAAGTTCGGCGCCTGCTTCAAAACCGGCAGGGGCGGCCCTTGGTTGAACCAGGTAAACAGGGAGATCGCAAGGGCCACCAGCAGGAGGGTGACCGTCAATTTAAACCCGTTCTTTTGAATCCATGGCTTCATCCGTGAATTGTTCAACCTCCGGTTTCGTTATCTTTTCGCCGTTCGTTTCGCCTATTCCGCGCGTATTATTTCTTTTCGGCGAGCCAGCGGGAGACGTTGGCAATATCTTCGTCCTTCAGGCTGCTCTTGAACGCCGGCATGCCTCCGCGGCCGTTCTGGATCACTTTGTACAGCTGCTCGGTCGACAGCTTGCCGCCGACCTTCTGAAGATTTGGTCCCATTTTGCCTTCCAGGTCGTTGCCGTGACAGGCGATGCAGGACTGCTTGTAGACGGCTTCGGCGGCCTGGGCGTTCAGCGGAGCATCGGGAAGGGCCGGAGCGGCCGCCTCCTGCCTGACCTCGCTCGAATGCCGCTGCACCTCGGCGAACAAAAATCCCATGCCCAGAACGCAGGCAATTCCGCACAGGGACACCATAATCCATCGATGCATTGCATGCTCCTCCTTTCATTTTCAGGATAATCCTAGCACTTTCGTTTCCGCCTTGTATATAGCACTTTGGAGTCAGACTGAAGCGCTTCCTCCGGGGATTTGTCACGAAATTGTCGATCGTCCGGCGGGAAATAGCCCGACTGAGTCATGGGGGTTTACGGGAGGGTATGGTTAGATGGAATCACAGGAGTACGATCGTTGATCCGGACGGCGAGAAGGAGCGTAACGATCGCCGCCGGTAAGGAAAGAGAGGGGATTCCATTCCATGAGTCAACCGATTCGAATTATGCTGGCCGACGACCACGCGCATGCGCGCCAGGCGATGCGGGAAATTATTCAAGCGGACCCGGAGTTCGAGATCATATGCGAGGCGACGAACGGAAAAGAAGCGGTGCTGCTGGCGGAGCAGTGGATGCCCGATGTCATTCTGATGGACATCCGAATGCCCGAATTGGACGGCCTGGAAGCGACGAAGCTGATTAAAGAACGGTTCCCGTATGTCAAAATTGTCATGGTTACGGTATCGGACGATATTACACATTTGTTCGAGGCGCTGAAGAAAGGCGCGCAGGGCTATTTGCTGAAAAACCTTCACCCTGCGTCCTGGCATGAATATTTGCGGGCGGTCGCGATCGATGAGGCTCCCATGTCCCGGGAAATCGCCGTGCGTCTGCTTCAGGAGTTTTCCTCGGTCAGGCAGAGCATTCCCGATCATTCGCCGCTCACCGGGCGGGAAAAGGAAATCTTGGAGTGCGTGGCCAAAGGGAACTCCAACCGCGAAATCTCGGAAATTTTATCCATCTCCGAGCATACGGTGAAAAACCATCTGAAAAATATTTTGCATAAGCTGCATTTGGACAACCGGGTGCAGTTGATGCGCTATGCCTATGAGAAGGGCTGGATCAGGGGGTAGGAAAGAATGGAGGGCAACGCTTCGTTAACCCTCCAAATCATTGGAGGAAAGCGGCTTGAATACTCGGTTCAAGAAATTACGTTCCACAATATTGGTTAAAACGAATCTTGGCTTAATCATGTGTATTTTGTCAATCCCAAGCCAATTAGGTGTTTCAAATCGAAGAGTTTACTTAAGACGATTGATGTAATCACGAAAGATGTTACGTATCGTTTTTTCATGCAATCCAACTTCCTCGGATATACTGACAAACGTCCGTTTGAGGCTTTGCTTCTCTATATAAGACAATAAACGTTTGGTGCAATTTCGCTTCTCGTCTATGGTGTGGTTCAGGTGTTCCCAAAAGGTTCGATTGCAGTCTCTACAGCGATACCTCTGACGCTTTATAAGAAGCCCTGCACGCTTGCCGTGAATAGGTAAGTCCATACAAATCTGTTCCCTGCTATCGTGTTTATAAAGGTTGGCTATACATCCACAATGAGGGCAAGTCAAAGGTGGAGAGTTCGCCACCACTTGAATTAGAAAATCGAATTCATTCTCACAAATACTTAGGATGTTGAATTTCGAAAGATTTAAAATATCCATTTGATTTTCTTCTATGCATTTATGCTGCAAATTCCTTCTTTGTTTTCGCGTCACTGGCCAAAATACCGCTGAATATAAACAATAACAACGAACCGGCAAAGCAACTAGCCGCAAACAAGCCAACGGCGGAAAAACCGTTAAAAGACGCGTAAATCAGGCCTGCGATCCAAGAACCGAGCGTTGTTGCTGCGTACATGATCGAACTGGCCAAGCTGGAGATCGTGCCGCGGATGGTCGGATTTAACGAATTCAGCAGTCCCAATATGAGTGGAAAAGCGATTCCCATGGTAACGAATATGAAAAAGTAAACACTTTCGAAAGCCGCAACCGATGGCAAGTGGGGCAAAACGATAAAACATGCAATAGAGACAAGAATGCCCGCAACCAGCGTGTTGAAACGGTTTAATGTTTTGATCACATAGGCACCGCAGAGGCTCCCGACTATATTCCCGAGACCAAGAAAAAACATCACATACCCCGCTTGATCGATTGGAAGGTGAAAGCGATCCGTCACCCATTTTCCGATGAAAGAGAAGGAGGCAAAGAATCCGCATTGAAATAAGAAATGAGCGAAGAAAGCTCTTCTCGCCATTGGACTATTCAATAGCGGGATGTATCTACTGAAAATAGGAGATTTGGTGATTTGGCCTTGATCCGGTTTCATTTCGGGCAAAGCATAGTAGATGAATATTGCCACGAATAACGCGAATGTTCCGATTGTAAAAAAAGAATAAGACCAATGGATGGAGGCAAGCAGACTTCCAATAGGGATGCCGAACGCTTGGGAAGCAGCCACGCCGGCCATGACGATTCCGGATACTTTGGCGATCTTCGGCGTCGGGATCAGGGCAGGGATCGAGGCCCAGACTTGAGGAGCCGTAAATGCCGCGCTGACTCCGGCTAAAAAACGGAATAAGAACATCGACCAAAAACCTGTGGCAAAGCCGCATAACAGGGTTGAAACCGAGAAGCATACCATGCCGGAAAGCATGACCTTTTTGCGATCCCAACCATCGGAAAGCGGTCCGGCAATCAGCGCGAATAGGGCATAACCTAAAGCATAGGCTCCGACCATCCAACCGGCAGATTCGGTCGGGATATGAAACAATTGTTGAAGCGTGGGGATGAGCGGAGAAATCAAAAAAGTATCCGTGCCGATGACAAACATGACGAGGAATAATAAGATTGTTAATCTTAACATGGTATCCACCCTTTCCATTTTTTTGTTCTAAAGTTAAATGACAATTGAACTAATGAAGAAAAAAAGAGATTCCCTTCTACAACGTATCCAGAAATCCAGGTAAGTAAGTTTGAAAAGTCTCCAAATCGAGACTCGTATACTTTGCTTGGGCATCTTTTCGTACGTTGATTAATTTCGCCTCCTTCAAAGTACGCAAGTGATACGAAGTATTCGATTTGGAAGTATTGCGAATGTTTCCTATTTCTCCGCAATTCATTTCCTTCTTGCCGGCGTATAGAGCTCGTATGATGTCTAATCTTGTTTCATCAGCTAATGCTTTGAATATTTTGACTCTGAGCTCATCACTTGTTATTTTTTGAGTAGTCATAAAACTATTGTACTAAGATATCGTTACAAATCAAGTCTTTAGAAAAATACCACCACATTTTCCGATTTATAAGTGAAATGTTTTAGTTGTCTGTCCAGGCTCCGCTTTATTTGTGCTTATTGTCATGGGTGCTCAAAATCCTTCAAAATGTAAATAAAACCATAATTTAGGTTGATCAACCCGGTGGAGGCCGTTTATAATGAAATTACAGCTTGTGTAAACGTTGTCATTTGTTTCTGCTTTGGGACAGAAGCTTTGATCCGAAAATGAGGAGGGAATTTCATGTTGAAAAGAGGAAAGCTGCTAAGTTTTTTTCTGCTGTTTACTCTCCTGGTCGCCCTGGTGCCTGTCGGCCATGCGGATGCCGCCCCGAACTGGAATCTGGTCTGGAGCGACGAATTTAACGGCAATGCTTTAAATTCCGCCAACTGGTCTGCGGAGATCGGCACGGGCCAGAACGGGTGGGGAAACAATGAGCTGCAGTATTATACAAACCGGCCCGAAAATGTGCGGGTTGCGGACGGGAATCTCATGATTACGGCGCGCAAGGAGTCTTATGGCGGCATGAATTACACCTCTGCGCGAATCAAAACCCAAAATTTGAAAAGCTTTACTTACGGGAAAATCGAAGCGCGCATCAAGCTGCCCTCCGGTCAAGGGCTGTGGCCGGCATTTTGGATGCTGGGCTCGAACATCAATGCGGTGGGCTGGCCTAAATGCGGCGAGATCGACATTATGGAACGGGTCAACAACAACCCGCATGTCAACGGCACCGTACACTGGGATGCGGGAGGACACGCCGATTACGGGCGGGTTTCCGGCAATCTCGATTTTTCCCAGTATCACGTGTACAGCGTAGAGTGGGACTCTAAATATATCAGGTGGTTTGTGGACGGCCAGGAGTACAACGCTTTTTATATTGAAAATGGCACCGGGAACACGGAGGAGTTTCAACGGCCGTTCTTCCTCCTTCTGAATCTTGCCGTGGGCGGCAATTGGCCCGGCAGTCCCGATCCTTCCACACCGTTCCCGGCGCAAATGCTGGTGGATTACGTGCGCGTGTACCAAGCTCAGCCGGGCATTGTCAACGGAGGCATTTATACGATAGCCTCCAAAGTCAGCGGCAAGGTGATGGATGTCGTGGACGTATCGACGCAGAGCGGGGCCAAAATACAGCAATGGACCAACTATGTCGCCAATAACCAGAAGTTCAAAGTGGAGAGCACCGGGGACGGCTACTACAAGCTCACGGCCGTTCACAGCGGAAAAGTGCTGGATGTGCCCAACTCGTCGACTTCCAGCGGCGTGCAGCTGCAGCAATGGGACGATAACGGCAGCGCTGCGCAAAGGTGGAGTATCGTCGATGCAGGCGGCGGCTATTACAAGCTTATTTCCAAAGCGAGCGGGCTGGTCGCGGACGTATCCGGCTCCTCGACCGCCGACGGCGCGGCGGTCCAGCAGTGGAACGACAATGGAACGGATGCGCAAAAGTGGTCGTTTGTCAAAGTCAACTGACCCGTCTGCGCTAAGCCAACAACGCTAAAGCGGCCTTCTTCCGTCAAAGGCTGCGACGACAAAGAAACCGTCTCTTTCCAATGGGTTCATGCCTCCATTGTGCAAAGAAACGGTTTCTTTTTTTACGATTTTCGCAGCGGGGAGCCGTAAGCGGTTCTATGTCTTACAGGGGCTCCATGCGGGCTACGCTTTGGCGCAGCGCGCTCTGAACTGTTCGGCGGCAGCGACCATGTTGCGCAGGGAAGCGACCGTTTCTTCGACGCCTCTCGTCTTGAGTCCGCAATCCGGGTTGATCCAGAACAGATCCGGCTCCAAAACGGACAGCGCGCGTTCGATCGTGCGGATCATCTCGTCGACGGCCGGCACCCTCGGGCTGTGAATGTCGTACACGCCCAGACCGATGCCCTGATCGTACGTGTGCTCGTCAAAGCTCTGCATCAGCTCACCGTGGCTGCGCGACGTTTCGATGGAAATGACGTCCGCATCGAGAGCGCGGATCGCGTCGATAATGTCATGAAACTCGCAGTAGCACATATGCGTGTGAATTTGCGTCGTGTCCTTCACGGCAGCCGAAGTCAAGCGGAAGGCATGAACCGACCAGTCCAGGTAATGCTGCCAATCCTGCTGTTTCAACGGCAAGCCTTCGCGTAGCGCAGGCTCGTCGATCTGGATCATGCCGATGCCCGCGTTCTCCAGCGCTTCCACTTCCTGGCGCAGTGCCCATGCGATCTGGTAGGCGACTTGCTCCCGGAAGATATCGTCGCGGACGAACGACCAGTTCAGGATGGTGACCGGACCGGTAAGCATGCCCTTGACCGGCTTGCCCGTCAGCGACTGCGCATAGACCGTGTCTTCCACCGTCATCGGCTGGACGAATTCGACGTCGCCGTAGATGACCGGCGGCTTGACGCAGCGGGAACCGTACGATTGAACCCAACCGTTCCGGGTGAACAGGAAGCCGTCCAGCTTCTCGCCGAAAAACTCCACCATGTCCGTCCTTTCGAACTCGCCGTGCACCAGCACGTCCAGGCCAAGCTCTTCCTGAATCTTGATCCAGGTTTGAATTTGCTCCTGAACGAAGGTCCGGTACTGCGCTTCGTTCCATTCCCCGGTTCTCCAGCGTTTGCGCGCTTGTCTCACTTCCGGCGTCTGCGGGAAGCTGCCGATCGTCGTTGTCGGCAGGAGCGGAAGCTGGAACTTATTTTGCTGGAGAATATGGCGTACGGAATAAGGGCTCTGTCTGGCTGATGCTCTCCCGGCAATATGCCGGGTAGCCGCACGGACGGTTGCCCGGTTGCGGAACGGGGAGGCGTTCAGCTCCCGGACGAGCCGTGCGCTTGCTTCCAGCGCGGACCGTACAGCTTCCGTTCGTTCTCCGGCCACCGCCTTGCTCAGCAGAACGACTTCGTCCAGCTTCTCGTCGGCGAAGGCCAGGAAGGGCAGCAGATCGGCGTTCGCCTGCTCTTCCGTCCGGGTCGTCACCGGGACGTGCAGCAGGCTGCAGGAAGGCTGAACGATCAAATTCCCCGACGGGACGAGAGCGGACACCTCATCCAGCAGCCGCAGCTTGGCTTCGAGATCGGCCAGCCATACGTTGCGTCCGTCGATCAATCCGACGCTCAGCGCTTTGTCCGCCGGGAATCCATACGCTCGCAAGGCGGCGATATTCCGCTCCGCCCCGTGGACGAAATCGAGTCCGATGCCTTGCACCGGCAGGGCGACCGTCCGCTCGTAGTGCTCGACCGAATCGAAATACGTCTGGAGCATCAGCTTCAGACCGGGAGCGGCCGCGTGCAGCTGCGCATAAATGTCTGCGATTCGCTCCATATCGGTGTCGGATAAAGAGGTAACCAGAATCGGCTCGTCGATCTGCACCCATGCCGCGCCTTCCTGCTCCAGCTCGGTCAAAATTTGTTTGTAAAGCGGAAGGAACAATTCGATCAAGGCATCCAGCTGCTCCGGCGCATAGCCTTTGGACAGCTTCAGGAACGTATACGGTCCGATCAGGACCGGCTTCCCGTCGACGCCAAGCTTGCGCTTCGCTTCGCGGTAAGCCTCCAGCGGCTTATTCACGGTCAATACCGGAGTCAGACCGTTCAATTCGGGCACGATGTAGTGATAGTTCGTGTTGAACCATTTGGTCATCTCGCACGCCGGAGCGCCTTGGGTTCCGCGGGCCATGGCATAATAGGTGGCGAGAGGGACCGGACCGCCGTCGTAGGCAAAACGCTTCGGAACGAGCCCGAACATCGCCGCCGTATCGAGCATATGGTCGTATAACGAAAAATCTCCTACCGGAATCAGCCCGATTCCTTTTTCCTGCTGAACCTCGATATGTGCCAAGCGGAGCGTTTCCAGCCCGCTCAAAAATTGCTCCTCCGGCAATTTGCCCGCCCAGAACGATTCCAGTAGCTTTTTCCATTCCCGTTGTGCCCCGATGCGCGGGTACCCGATATTGCTGCTTACGATCCGACTCATGTTTATGTGCCTCCTCAGGTTTTGTTTTTGTCTGCTATTTCAATCCTGAACATACAAAAAAAGGCATCTTTATCCTGAAGCGAAAAAGGATAAAGATGCCCCTCGTTGAATACGCACGGCGGCTGCCATCTTTAACACCTCCCTATCTCCCGTAGGTAAAGCAGTGCTGTCAGAACAGGCAGGTCTCCTGGCTTCGGAATCATGGTCTTGCGCCGGCCTTCCCAATCCGCAGATCAGTGGCTAAAGATGGCGTAAGACTCCTCCGTTACAGTGGCGGGACCGCGCCGGTGTTTCACCGGCTTCCCTTTTAAGCTCCGATACGCGAACGTAGGGGAGCACCTGTTCCCACAATATTCAGTTGTGATTCTGTAACAATATACAACTAAACCGATAATGATACAAGTGTTATTTTTAAACGGCGAAGTTACCGGCGGAGGCGGGGCCGCTTGGTTCGCTGCTAAAGAGCGCCTGCGGCCCTATAGCCGTTTTGCAAAAAAGCTTTCATCGCTTCGACGCTTCGGGGCGGGACATGGCCTTTGCGCACGGCGGCCGGGAGCGCTTGCCAAAGCTCCAACAGCATCGGCGGCTCCAATCCAAGCTGGCGCAGCTTCCCTTCATCGGCGAACACTTCGTGCGGCGGACCCGCCATGCAGCATGCGCCTTGGTCCATGACCAGCACCCAATCGGCCCAAGCGTAGGCCAGATTCATATCGTGGGTCGCCATCGCTACCGTGATTCCCTGCTCTTGGGCGAGATCCAGCTCCTCCAGCAGCTGCCGCTCGGACAAGCGGTCGAGGTAGGCCGTCGGCTCGTCCAGCAGCAGAAGCTCGGGCTCCAGCACGAGCACGCCCGCCAGCGCGACGCGCTTCTTTTGCCCCAGACTCAGTTGATGGAGCGGGGTGTCGGCGAGAGGCTTCAGCCCCATAGAGAGCAGCATCCGCTCCGTACGGACGGCAATCTCATCCTCCGAGAGTCCGGCATTGCGCAGACCGTAGGAGACGTCTTCGTATGGCGTATTCAAAATCAACTGCTGCTCCGGGTCCTGGAATACAAGACCGACCTGCCGGCGAAGCCGCAGCAGGTCGTCGCGGCGGTACGATAAGGGCACGCCCTTCAGCTTCAGCTGTCCCGAAGCGGGGCGGTGGATGCCGATCGCATGCAGGAAAAAGGTCGATTTGCCGGACCCGTTGTGACCGCAGATTGCCGTCTTTTTTCCTTGCGGTATCGTTAAGGTCAAGCTGCGCAGCGCTTCCTCCCGGGTGCCGGGATAGCTGTACCGGAGGTCCAGCGCTTCCAACATCGGTTTCATACGAATCCCCTCCAGCGGAGCCAACACTCCAGCAGCAATAATATCGCGACGCCGATACCGCTCTCGAGGCGGTATCGGGCGGGAACCGTACCGGCCCGGTAAGGGGCAGGACGGATTTCCTCGGTAAATCCTCTGGAGACGAGACCGTGCGACAATCCTTTGTAACGGTGCATCGTCTTGACGAACAGCCGGACGATCAGCAACGCCGTGTCGTTCAGCCTGCGGCGAAAGCCGTTGTGTCCACCGCGAGCCCGCTGCGCGGTATACAGATCGTGCGCCGTCTCCGTCAAAATAAACAGGAAGCGGTACGTGATCAGCATAAGCTCCAGCGCCAAAGCCGGAACCCGCAGCCGTTTCATCACTTGGAACAGCTCGGCCACCGGCGTCGTGAACATGACGAACGAAACGGCCGACAAGCAAGCCGCCGCCCGCATGAACAACGCCGCAGCCGTATGCAGCCCTGTTTCGGTGACATAGACGGACCCGTACGGCCGGGACCACAGAACGAACACAGAGGAGCCGGGAGCGGCGACGCTTCCCGGCTGGATCTCGACGAGCAGGGCCGGCAGGCTGGCGATAAAAAACAGGCAAGCCGTTCCCAGCATAACCAGATGAGCTTTCAGCGGAATTCGAGCATACCGGACGACCCACACGATCATCCAGGCGAAAATCGCCGCCTGAACGGGAGGATGCGACCCATACGACAGCATGAACAGCGCGGCTGCAAAGCCGCATTTCCACATCGGGGAGATGCCACGAAGCCGATTGCTGTAAGAAAGCGAATCGATCAGCCGGATCATTGCGGTTTCGACTTGGACGCCTTACCCCGGAACAGGCCGATCACGTACCCGATAAATCCGGCTCCGATGGCGGCCTGCAGCGCGAACAGCATGCTTTCGGTTTCGGCTGGCGGCTCCAGCAGCGACGAGAACCAGGGCTCGTAGGACGGCTGGATCGTCTTGATCATTTCTTCGGCGGCGCCGTCGGCACCGCCGAACTCCGCATTCACGAAGAGCAGCGGCAGCACGGCCAGCAGGACGACGGCGACAAGCAGCAGGATGTTTTTGGTTGCGATTTTCACAGCTCGCGCGCTCCTTTCATTTTACGCTGCAGCAGCGACAGCTCTTCCGAGCTGTAGGCTTGCAGCCAGTTCCAGATTAATACGGTCAACAGCCCTTCGCTGATCGCCAGCGGAATTTGTGTTACGGCGAAGATGCCGCCGAATTTGAGAAGCGAGGCCGCTACGCCGCCTTGCTCGGCGGGAAAAGCGAGCGCCAGCTGAAGCGACGTCATGATGTAGGTGGACAAGTCGGCGAGCGCCGCCGCCGTGAAGATGGACAGCTTCTGCTTGCCGGTCGACTTCATCATTCCTTTGTACACCATGTAGCCTACGAACGGACCTGCGACGGCCATGGAGAATGCGTTGGCCCCGAGGGTCGTCAGCCCGCCGTGGGCAAGCAGTAGAGCTTGAAACAGCAGCACGATGGAGCCCAGCACGCTCATCGGCAGCGGACCGAACATGACCGCTCCGAGCCCCGTGCCCGTCGGATGGGAGCTGCTTCCCGTCACGGACGGAATTTTCAGCGCCGACAGCACGAAGGTGAAGGCGCCGGCCAGTCCGAGCATAATTTTCAGCTCCGGCGTTTCCTTCGTTATTTTCCGGAGCGCCCGCAGCCCGAGAATGAAGAAGGGCAGAAAGGCGGCCCACCAGAAAACGGCCCAGCCGAACGGAAGAAATCCTTCCATAATGTGCATGGCGTAAGCGGATTCGGGCGCGTTCAACAATAAATACAGCGTTAAACCGCTTACCAAAAACAGGGTGCCGATCGTCTTTTTCTTTTTCATAACTCTTCCTCCTGAATGATACTCGTAAACCAAAAAAAAGACCGATCCTGTAGGATGGGTCTTGGGTACGCACGCCGATAAACGACAATGCGCGCAGGTCATTGTCCGGCTATGTTCGTACACCTCTCCTTTCCGCGAAGGCTTTGGGGTGCATCGATAGGTAGGTCTCCTGGCTCTCGGATCGTCGTGTTCTTTCGCCTTCCCCGACGGGTGGATCGAGTGACGTCATGGAAAGAAACTCCCCGAATACAGTGGCGGGACCGCTCGGGATTTGCACCCGATTCCCTGTTACCCTTTGCTCTGCGCAAAGGCACCTTATCGATCAAGTATGCAATTGTCTGAGGCTTGCGTCAGAATGTCGATACAAAACTATTCGATACAGACAGGACATTTCCTTTCCAATGTCCGAAAATTTTTACTGGTAATATCCTTCAGTCGATTTGCGGAACGTTTTGAATTGCTCCGCATCATGTCCGAACCACACTTGGGAGTTCGTTCGCTTAGCCTGCGTGCGGATTCGCTCCACCGCGTTCCGGTAACCTAGCGAATCGTACAAAATGCCTGGCGGCTTGACCGGAGGGCCGAAGCTTTCAGCCGTATACACGGCATCGGAAGCGAGGATGATTCCGCCCGTTTCCGGCATGTCGAGGTGCAAGCCTAACATGCCCCAGGCATGGCCGCTTCCAAAATTAAGAATCTTGATGCCTTCGGCCAGATCCAGGTTATCTTCATGGCGCTTGACCGTTTTCCAATGCAAATGGTTTTTGATCCACGCATCGATGTCCGCCCAAATATAGCCGCCTTCTTTTTGGTTGCGGGCGTAGGACTGCAGCGCGCCGTTCAGCTCGTCCTCGTGGACGATAATCGTTGCTTTCGTGAACATCTCCAGGCATCCGGCATGGTCCAGATGCAAATGGGAGGCAATCACGTACTTGATGTCCTCGGGTCTTACTTTCAGCTGCTCCAGCCGGTTATGCAGGTAGCATTCCTCGCTCGCCGTCCAAGGGAACGCCTGCTGGGTCCATTGCGTCCAGCGTCCTTGGGCGCCCATCGAGTTCGGGTTACAGGACGTATCGAACAAAATTTTCCCTTCCGGATGATCGATCAATACGGTGTAGATCGGGAATTCCACGAACTGCGTCTGTGCATTGGGATTGCTGACCGTTGCCGGATTGTGCATGGCGATCAGCCAGTTTTTGTCCATGCTCATCCGGCCGTTGTCCATCACGTACAGCTTGGGCCGGGCCTTCATCGGATTTGACATATTCATTCCTCCTATTATAAAGAATATATTCGCTTGTACGCTCGCTCATGCTCCGGATTTCAACTTTGATGAGCGGTATAGACATACAATAGTAGATAAACTAAAATTACAAAAGTAGGCACTTTTTGGTGTCCTGGGTACTTCCAGGTGCATAGGAGGGAGATCATTTGACATCTTCGCCCAAAACAAGACCATTCGGGAACTCGCCAGCGACTTGCGGTTACAGCAGAGTTCTTGAATTGATATCCGACAACTGGACGGCGCTCGTCATATACACCCTGGAAGAATACTTCAATTGACCGCTTCTCAACAAAGCTCAGGCAATCGCTCGCGCGGTTGCCTTTTTGCATAGGCTATTTCCGGTAAATTTTGAAAAAAACCTTGACTGACACAGCCGTGTTGTCTAATATAGTTTAAGATTGTTCATTAAGAATGATTCTCAATATCGTTTACACTGATAATGAAAATCATTATCGCATTATTCACCATTAAACTATTGTTAGGGAATGTTATGAGAAAAACTTATTTGGTCCTTGCCCTGATTGTTTTATCCGTTGCTTCTCTATTCATTGGCGCGAAAGATTTGACGCTGACCGATATCGTACAGTGGAACGAAGAGAAGGTCGAGGTGCTGATGATCAGCCGGTTCCCGCGCTTGATCAGCATTCTGATCGCCGGCATGAGCATGAGCATCGTGGGTTTGATTATGCAGCAGCTCAGCCGCAACAAATTCGTCTCCCCGTCGACCGCGGGCACAATGGATTCGGCCAGTCTGGGCATTCTGGTCGCTCTGCTGGTCTTTACGGAGGCGACTCCGCTGCAGAAGATGTTCGTCGCTTTTATCTTTTCGCTGGCCGGTACATACGTGTTTATGAAAATTCTCGATCGGGTGAAATTTAAGGATGCGATCTTCATCCCGCTCATCGGTCTTATGCTCGGCAATCTCATCGAATCGATGACGACCTTTTTCTCCTATAAATACGATCTGATTCAAAGCATGTCTTCGTGGCTGCACGGGGACTTCTCGGGTGTGCTGAAAGGCCGCTACGAGCTGCTATACATCAGCATTCCCGCCACAGTGCTGGCTTACTTGTTCGCCAATAAGTTTACGGTCGCCGGGATGGGCGAGGATTTTTCCGTCAACCTCGGATTGAATTACAGGCAGGTGGTCAACATCGGACTTGTGATTGCGGCCCTGGTCACCTCGGTCGTCGTGCTGACGGTCGGCATGATCCCGTTTCTCGGCTTGATCATTCCGAACATCGTCACCATTTATCAAGGGGACAACCTGAAAAAAAATCTTCCCCATACCGCTTTGCTCGGAGCCGTCTTCGTGCTGGCCTGCGATATTTTCGGGCGGGTGATCATTTATCCGTATGAAATTTCGATCGGATTGACCGTGGGGGTTATCGGAAGCGGGATTTTTCTTTACCTGCTTATGAGGAGAAAGAAATATGAGCAATAAAGCCAAGTTAACCTTGCTTGCCGTGATCGCGGTGGCTTTGGTTGTGCTGTTTATGGTCATTCAGTCGGGCGGCAATTGGGATTATATTCTTCCCCGCCGAGGCAAGAAGGTGCTCGCGCTGCTGCTTACCGGCTTCTGCATCGCCTTCTCGACGATGGTGTTTCAGACGATTACGAACAACCGGATTTTGACGCCAAGCATGATCGGGCTCGATTGGCTCTACATGCTGCTCCAAACCGCCATCGTTTTTATTTTCGGCGCAACCGGCCTGACGACGATCAGCAATGAATGGAATTTCGCGCTGTCCGTCGGATTGATGGTGCTGTTCGCGCTTCTGCTCCATAAGCTGATGTTCCGCAAAGAGGGAACGAACATTTATCATTTGCTGCTCGTCGGACTTGTTCTTGGAACGCTGTTTCAAAGCTCGTCCTCGTTCATGCAGATGCTGATCAACCCGAACGCGTTCCTGGTGCTGCAGGGCAAGCTGTTTGCCAGCTTCAGCAGCGTTGACTCGGATCTTTTGACGATCTCGGTCGTCGCGGTGCTGGTCATTACGCTGTATTTTAAAAAGCTTCTTACCTATTTGGATGTCATTTCGTTAGGCAAAGAGCATGCGATCAATCTGGGTGTGCCGTACGACAGCATCGTGAAAAGGCTGCTGATCGTCGTCGCGATTCTGGCGTCGATCGCTACCGCCTTGGTCGGACCGATTACGTTCTTCGGGCTGCTTGTCGCCAACGTCACGCACCAATTTTTGCGCACGTACCGGCACAGTCAGCTTATTGTCGGCGCGATCCTGATTGGGATGATCGCCTTGGTCGGCGGGCAATTGATGGTGGAACGGGTGTTTACCTTTACGACCACACTCAGCGTCATCGTGAATTTCATCGGCGGGTCTTACTTTCTATATCTTCTGTTGAAGGAGAACAAATCGTGGTAGAAGTACGCAACGTAACGAAAGCCTACGGGAACAAGCGCGTCGTCGATCAAGTCTCCGTCAAGGTCAACAAAGGAAGCATCACCGCTTTTATCGGGCCGAATGGCGCCGGCAAAAGCACGCTGTTGTCCATGATGAGCCGCCTTCTGACGAGGGACGAGGGAGAAGTGTGGATCGAAGGCAAAGAAATCGGGCAGTACAAGAGCGGCGAGCTGGCCAAAAAAATCTCGATTCTGAAGCAGTCCAACCACATCGGCATCCGTTTGACGGTGCGGGAGCTTGTCAGCTTCGGCCGCTTCCCTTATTCGCAGGGCAAGCTGACGAAAGAGGATTGGACGTTCGTCGACGAGGCTATCCGCTACATGGAGCTCGAAGACATGCAGCACAAGTATATCGATCAATTGAGCGGCGGCCAACGGCAGCGGGCTTACATCGCCATGGTCATCGCGCAGAATACCGAGTACATTTTGCTGGATGAGCCGTTGAACAATCTGGATATGAAACATTCGGTCCAAATTATGAAGGTGCTGCGACGGCTGGTCGACGAGCTGGGCAAGACGATTGTCATCGTGATCCACGACATTAATTTTGCCTCCTGCCATGCCGATTACATTGTGGCGCTCAAGGACGGGAAGCTGGTCCGCGAAGGCCCGACGGCCGAGATCATCGAGGAATCCGTGCTCAAGGACATTTACGACATGGATATCCATATCGAAGATATCAACGAGAACAAGATTTGCGTCTATTTTGCTTAGCCGATTGTCCAAGGGACGCCATACCGTCCTTTGCAATAAATATTACGATTATCGAGGTGGTCAAGATGAAAAAAATTTCATGGATGCTCATGATGGTGCTCCTGGCCGTTGCGGTCGCGGCGTGCGGAACGAACGGTTCCGGCAGCTCCAATAATGCGACAGGAGGCGGCGATGCGAAGAACGCGAACACGGCCGCACCGAAAGATAGTGAAGAGCTGACGATTAAACATAAGCTTGGGGAAACGAAAGTCAAGAAGAACCCGAAGAAGGTCGTTGTATTCGACTTCGGCACGCTGGACTCGCTGGATAAATTGGGCGTAGAAGTGGCCGGCGTTCCGTCGAAAAACCTGCCTTCGTATTTGTCCAAATACAAGGACAGCAAGTATGCGAACGTAGGCGGCCTGATGGAGCCGGACTTTGAGAAGATCAACCAGCTCAAGCCCGATCTGATCATCATCTCCGCACGGCAATCGGCCAAGTACGAGGAGTTTAAAGCTATCGCTCCGACGATCTTTATGGGCGTGGACGACAAAAGCTACATGAAATCGTTCGAAGAGAACGTGAAGCTGCTCGGCCAAATTTTCGGCAAGGAAGCGGCAGCGGAGAAGGAGTTCGCCGCCATCAGCGACTCCGTCAAGAAGCTGAAGGAAAAAGCGTCCACAGGCGGCAAAACCGCATTGGTCATCCTGACGACCGGCGGCAAGACCAGCGCTTATGGCCAAGGCTCGCGCTTCGGCATTATCCACGACGAATTCGGCTTTACGCCTGCAGACAAAGATATCAAGGTGGAGACGCACGGCCAAAGCGTAACGTTCGAGTACGTGGCTCAGAAAGACCCGGACTATCTGTTTGTCGTCGACCGTGACGCTGTTGTCGGCAACGGAACCCCGGCAAAGCAAATCGTGGAAAATGAGCTGACGAAGAAAACGAAAGCCTACAAAAACGGCAAAATCATTTATCTGGATTCGAACTACTGGTACCTGTCCGGCGGCGGCTTGCTTTCCGTAGCCGAGATGGTGAAAGAAGCGGAAAAAGCGGTGCAGTAACAATAACCGCGCCGTCATAACGCTGCAGCATGAACAACCTCCCTTTATTGCCCGGCCGGCGATAAGGGAGTTTGTTTTGTTATAGTGAATAATTATCGCGCCGGGCGTCAACCCTATCTTCATCTTAACAGGTGGAGGTTTGGCGATGGAGCGGGAAGAACAACAAGAAGGGTATTTCGAACATTTTACGAATAACAGCGTTACAACGCCTCCGGGTCAGGAGGATATGGCAGCGACCGATGGAATCAGCAAATTCGTGGAGCGGATGATGGACGGCCTCGCCGGGGAAGCGGACGATTCCGGTTCGGAGCGGGCGCGCTCTTCGTCAGAGTGACATAGGTTTAATATACGTCCGAGCAAGCGGCTTTTCCCGAAAAGGGAGAAGCCGCTTTTTCGCGTTGTATCGCGGGTTTGGAGCATGCAGCAAAGCCTGTTTTGTATACACTGTTATAAAACAGTAAAAAAATTTTAAAAACAGTATTGAACAGTTTGAATTGTTGTTATATAATAACCTCATCGAACAAAAACACTGTACTATAATAAAAACAAATGGAGGTAGTTCACATGAATTGTCCGATATGTCACGGTCACGGCGAAATTGAATCCCCTAACTTTCATTCCGGCGGCGTATCCAAGAACGACGAAAAGCAACCCCCGGAATACCGGGACGCTTTCGGCACGAAGGTAACCATCTGCTTCTGGTGCTGCGGCAACGGCTACGTAGAAAGCCACGAGTAGTCCGTATCGATTTCCAACTTGCTATCACATCGTAATTACTCATATTACTCATAACCAATTTCAGGAGGGCAAAAGGGATGACAACCAATAATCGTAAAGCGCAATCGGAACAGCTTCAGCAAAAATGGAATTCCAAACGGTACGAGGGGGTACGGCGCCCGTACGGTCCGGAAGACGTACTTCGCTTGCGGGGCTCGGTACTGATCGAGCACACGCTGGCACAGCGGGGAGCGGAGAAGCTGTGGAAGCTGGTTCATACGGAGGATTACGTTCATGCCCTGGGTGCCCTGACAGGCAATCAAGCTCTCCAGCAGGCGAAGGCCGGACTGAAGGCCATTTATCTCAGCGGCTGGCAGGTGGCGGCGGACGCCAACCTGAGCGGTCAAATGTATCCCGACCAAAGCCTGTATCCCGCGAACAGCGTACCTGCCGTGGTCAAGCGGATCAATCAGACGCTGCAAAGAGCGGATCAAATTCAGCACGCGGAAGGGAAAGAGAACATTGACTTTTTCCTGCCGATCGTGGCCGACGCTGAAGCGGGCTTCGGCGGACCGCTTAACGTCTTCGAATTAATGAAAGCGATGATCGAAGCGGGAGCGGCAGCCGTTCACTTCGAGGATCAGCTCTCCTCGGAGAAGAAATGCGGACATATGGGCGGCAAGGTACTGCTGCCTACCCGACAGGCAGTCCGCCATCTGATCGCGGCCAGACTTGCTGCCGATGTCATGGGCGTCGATACGATTATCATCGCCAGAACGGATGCGAATGCGGCCAAGCTGCTGACCAGCGATATCGACGATAACGACAAGCCGTTCCTGACAGGCGAGCGTTCGCCGGAAGGCTTCTATTATGTCAAAGACGGGCTGGACCAAGCGATTTCCCGAGGTCTCGCATACGCTCCTTATGCCGATATGGTCTGGTGCGAAACGGCCGAGCCGAACCTGGAGGAAGCGCGGCGGTTTGCGGAAGCAATCCACGCGAAGTACCCCGGCAAGCTGCTCGCCTACAACTGCTCGCCTTCGTTCAACTGGAAGAAGAAGCTGGACGATGCCACGATCGCGGCGTTCCAGCGGGAATTAGGAAAGATGGGCTACAAATTCCAATTCGTGACGCTGGCCGGGTTCCATTCGTTGAACCACAGCATGTTCGAATTGGCCAGAGGGTACCGCGACCGCGGAATGGCCGCCTACTCGGAGCTGCAGCAGTCGGAGTTCGCCAGCGAGCGTTACGGCTACGAAGCGACCCGCCACCAGCGCGAAGTCGGAACCGGCTACTTCGATGAAGTGTCGCTTGTCTTGTCCGGAGGCGATTCCGTGACGACGGCGCTCAAGGATTCTACCGAAGCGGAACAGTTTGCGGGCTAAGGAGGCCGAGGCGATGACTTATCATGCGGTTTCACAAGGCGTGCTGCTGAAGGGCCGAATGCATAACCCGGCTTATTTTGAAATCTTGACTCCGGCCGCGCTGGAATTTGTGGCGGAATTGGAGAAAAAATTCGGTCATCGGCGTCTCTCCTTGCTGAAACAGCGGGAAGAGCGGCAGCAGAGAATCGATGCGGGGGAACTGCCCGATTTTTTGAAGGAGACGGAGGACGTTCGCAGCGGGGATTGGCGCATTGCGCCGATCCCGCCCGATCTGACCGACCGCAGGGTCGAGATCACCGGGCCTGCCGGCGACCGGAAAATGGTCATTAACGCGCTGAATTCCGGCGCGAAGCTGTATATGGCGGATTTTGAAGACGCGAACTCGCCGCAGTGGAGCAATTGCATCGAAGGACAAATCAACATGAGGGACGCCGTGCGGCGAACGATCCGGTTCGAGTCCCCGGAAGGCAAGACGTATGCGCTGAACGAGCAGACGGCCGTGCTGAAGGTCCGCCCCCGGGGCTGGCATCTGGAAGAAAAGCACGTATGGATCGATCAGCGTCCGATGTCGGCGGGATTGTTCGACTTCGGCCTGTTCTTCTTCCACAACGCGCAAGCGCTGCTGGATCGGGGGAGCGCCCCGTACTTCTACTTGCCGAAGCTGGAAAGCCATCTGGAAGCGAGATTGTGGAACGATGTCTTCACCTTTGCCGAAGAGAAGCTGGGCATTCCCGTGGGCACGATCAAAGCGACGGTGCTGATCGAGACGATTCTGGCGGCTTTTGAAATGGACGAAATTTTGTATGAGCTGCGGGAGCACAGCGCAGGTCTCAACTGCGGGCGCTGGGACTATATTTTCAGCTACATCAAAAAGCTCAGAAACCAGGAGCATGTCATTTTGCCGGACCGCGGCCTGGTAACGATGGAATCGCCGTTCATGCGCGCCTATTCGCTGCTGGCGATCCAGACGTGCCACAAGCGGGGAGCGCCTTGCATCGGCGGCATGGCCGCGCAAATTCCGATCAAGGATGATCCCGAAGCTAACGAGGAGGCCATGCGGAAGGTCCGTGCGGATAAGACGCGCGAAGCGACGCAAGGGCATGACGGAACCTGGGTCGCCCATCCGGGCCTTGTCCCGGTCGCCCGGGAAGTGTTCGACCGCCTGATGCCGGCGCCCAATCAGATCGACCGGCAGCTGACGGGCATCGAGGTGACGGCCGCCGACCTGCTCGAAGTTCCGCAGGGACCGATTACGGAAGCCGGCGTGCGTACGAACATTCATGTCGGGCTTCATTATTTGGAAGCGTGGCTGCGTGGCTACGGCGCGGTGCCGATCCGCAACCTGATGGAGGATGTAGCGACCGCGGAAATTTCGCGGGCGCAGCTGTGGCAGTGGATTCATCATCCGAAGGGCATTCTGGAGGACGGGCGCAAAGTCACGGCCGATCTGTTCGGAGAGCTGCTTGAAGAAGAACTGAAGGCGATTCGGGAGCGCGTCGGCGCGGACCGTTTCGAACAAGGACAATACATGCTGGCGAAAACGCTGTTTAGCGATATGACGACGTCCGCCACATTCGAGGACTTTTTGACCATCCCAAGCTACGCGCATTTATAATGAATGGAGGAGAAGGAATATGCTTCAATCATCGATGAAATTTTACGAGCAGCTTCCGGCCAAGTGCTGCAGCCGCTGCGGCGAAACGGTAGAGGAGCTGGCGGACTGCCATCATACGGAGTGCTATAAATGCTCGGAAACGGTATTTTATCCGTTGTCGCCCATCTTTCTGAGCATGTACAATTCGGCGATTCAAGAGTAACGGGCCGTATCGTCGACTCGCAAAAAAAACAGCTCCTTTCCTGCGCGGAAGGGAGCTGTAAATTTTTGATCGACTATTTCAGTTATTGTTGTTCTGCTGCCGCGTAGGACTCGGCTGCTGCGGACAGGTAATACGCCAATCCGGTTTGCTGGTCTTCCAGCATGCGAAGATGAAAGTCGTCGCCGAGGAAAAAGCGCGTTTGGGCTGCAAAATCAGCAGGAGTGACGGTATGCCCGTGCTTGTTCATAAAATCAAGGTGCTCCCGGATCAGCCGCTGAATTTCCGCGTCGCTGTGCTTGATCCCCGTTCGCAAAGCTTCTGCGATATGATTCATAAATGCCGCCGCCTCCAGAGCCTGCTCATTCATGCTTTGCGCATCGATTTCTGCGGAATCGAGCATGTCGTAGCCGTAGGCGTCCTTCAAATGCCGATTCTGTTCCTCCAATGCCTTTTCCCATTCCTGCGCGCTTTCGAACCCTTTGAACATGTCTTTGCTATTCATGATTTCTCCCTTCTCCATGCTGACCATGGATTGTTGTAAGGTTTGAATGATCGTTTCCAGCCTTTGCTTGCGGAGCAGAAGCAGTTCCTCCTGCCGCGCGAGAATCGCGTGCCGCTCAGGTTCCTCTTCAAGCAGCCGCGCGATTTCCTTCAAAGGAAAATCCAATTCCCGGTAAAACAAAATGTGCTGCAGACGTTCCAACTCTTTCATCCCGTATAACCGGTATCCCGCTTCGCTGACCTCGCACGGCACCAGAAGCCCGATTTTATGGTAATGATGCAGCGTCTTGACGGTTACGCCGGACAATGAAGATATTTCTTTGACCGTATACAGTATGTCGTGTTCCTCCTTTCGAATTTTAGTGTACAGACTCCTCCAAGGGGAGGGTCAAGAAAAAAAGCCGCGATATTCGCGACCTGAAAAATATGTTGAAGCCAGTCATGGATGGCTAGGCCATGCCTTCTTTCGTTTGGGGAGCTCGAAAATGAAGGTAAACGCCAATGCCTAAGGAAAGAATAACGATCGTTGCCGATGTCCATTGCGCTGCCGTCCAATGAAATAAATACCTTGGCGAATCGCCGCGCAGCATTTCCAACAGGAATCGTCCTATATTGTAGAGGATATTGTAAGCAAGAAACAGATAGCCGCGTTTTAATTTTTTTCTCAAAAGAATCATGAGCAGGGCAAAAATGACGATATCCATTTGTCCTTCCCATACTTCGGCGGGCCATAGCGGTTGATCGCCATAGGTGGCTCTTGCGTTGGTGCCTTCGGGATACAGAATGCCAAAATTGCCGCCTGTCGGATCTCCAAAAGCATCGCCGTTCATCAAGTTGGCATCGCGGCCGATGCTTTGGGCAAGAATGAGACCCGGTGCACATAAGTCCGCCATTTCCCAAAACGATAGTTTGTGCTTTCGAACATACCAGATCCCTACGAGAATAGCCCCTACCACCCCGCCCTGAATCGACAAACCGCCATGCCATATCGCGATAATTTCTTCCGGATGTTTGGAGTAAAACTCCCACTCAAAGAAAAATACCGTCCAAAATCTTGAACCGATAATCGCTCCGATCATCATCGGCACAATCAGGTTCATCAAATGTTCTGCCAAATGATCTTTTTTTTGCAGCTTGGCTAAAGTAATCGTAAATCCAACGCCAAGAATAATCGCCAAAACAAACAAGATGCTGTACGAACGAATGGGAAAAGAACCCAGGTGTGCGATATACTGATGCAATCCGGCCACTTCTTTCTGCGTTAGTATGATAATGAAAATAATAATTTAGTATGATAGGTATTTTCAAGCATGGATGTATTCGACGAAGAAATATGCCAAATTTGCGGGGGAATTCCAGGTTTAAGCTCGTTTTCGGTTTTTGCCGTCGGCCGGGGCTCTGTTTTTGTGTATCCGCTTATAGTATAATTGTTAAAGATTGTTACAGTTGTAAACTAGGCGGGTGAAGCGATGCAGGAAGAGACGCTGACCAAGCACGAGCAGATCATTCGATATATCGAGGAATTGAGCGTAGGAACGCACATCTCTGTCCGTAAAATTGCCCAGGCCCTCGAAGTCAGCGAGGGAACGGCCTACCGCGCGATGAAAGAAGCGGAAAGTCTGGGTTATGTCAGCACGAAGGACCGTACGGGCACGGTGCGAGTGGAGAAAAAAGAACCGCAGGCGATCGACAAGCTGACGTTCGCCGAGGTGGTCAATATTGTGGACGGGGAGGTGCTCGGCGGCGCGAGCGGCCTTCATAAGTCTTTGAATAAATTCGTGATCGGGGCGATGCAGCTCGAAGCGATGAAACGCTATATCGAGCCGGGCAATCTGCTCATTGTCGGCAACCGCACCCAGGCGCATCTCTATGCGTTGGGGCAGGGCGCCGGCATCCTCGTGACGGGCGGCTTCCAGACGCTGGACGAGGCCAAGGAGCTGGCCGACGAGCTTGAGCTGCCGATTATTAGCACCAGCTACGATACGTTTACTGTGGCGACGATGATCAACCGCGCGATCTATGACCAACTGATCAAGAAAAAAATTATGCTCGTCCGCGACATTATCCGAACGGATACCCGGGTCTATTCGCTGCGCGCCGAGGATACTGTCTCGGACATGCGCCATTGGATGGACGAAACCGGACATACCCGCTTTCCGGTCGTGGACGAACGGAACAAGCCGATCGGCATGGTGACGGCGAAGGACGTCGTCGGCGCCGAAGCCGGACAGCCGATTCACCAGCTCATGACGCTGGACCCGCTCACCGTGAGCGATCAGGCGCCCGTCGCCTCGGTTAGCCATACGATGGTGTGGGAGGGCATCGAGCTTCTGCCTGTAGTCGGAAAGGACGGAAAAATGGTCGGCGTGATCAGCCGGGACGATGTACTCAAGGCGATGCAGTATTTGCAAACGCAGCCGCAGCACGGGGAAACTCTCGAGGATCAAATATGGTCCGGGATGGAAAAAGTGCGGGGCAAAGACGGTGAATTTTATTACCGGGGAACCGTTACCGCCCAAATGACCAATCCGATCGGGACGGTGTCGGAAGGCATTCTGACGACCCTGATGAGCCAGGTAGCGATCCGCACGATCCGGGAACAAAAAAGAGGCGATTTGATCGTGGACAGCTCCTCGAATTATTTTTTGCTGCCGATCCCGATCGACAGCGTGATCGAATGCGTGCCGAACGTGCTGGAGATGAGCCGCAAGTACGGGAAGATCGAAGTGGATATTTTCTGCGACGGGAAACGAATGGCGAAGTCGACGTTTACTTGCCGTTTGACGGATTGAAGGTTTGAAAATGCGAGCCCCTTGACCATGTGAAAGGTTAAGGGGCTTCGCTTGTTGAGAAACCGCTTCGTGAAGAAATTCTCTGCATACGCCGGTGGGGTATATCCCTCCAGCCGCTCTTGAAACCCGTGAATTTGATTAGAATTTGCGGTATTTTCACGGGTTTCAAAGGCGGACGTAAACTCTTACGGGATATACCCCACCTCTATTTGTCTGAGATTTTCTACTTCCAGGTCCTCAAAGCCCGAAGCCCCTTGACCGTATTTTAGGTTAAGGGGCTTGCATTTTTTTGTAGAGGTATAGGTCTTTAAGCCAGCACTTTCTTGAACTCTTGAGTGAGCAGCGGGACGATGTCGAACAGATCGCCGACGATGCCGTAATCGGCGATTTTGAAGATCGGCGCTTCCGGGTCTTTATTGATCGCGATAATGACGCGCGATTGGCTCATCCCGGCCAAGTGCTGAATGGCGCCGCTGATGCCGCAGGCGATATAGACCTCCGGCGTCACGACTTTGCCGGTCTGTCCGATCTGCAGCGCGTAGTCGCAGTAGCCTGCGTCGCAGGCGCCGCGGGAGGCGCCGATGGCAGCGTTCAGCGCTTCGGCCAGCGGCTCGAGCGTGCGGAACCCGTCGGCGCTCTTCACGCCCCGGCCGCCGGATATAACGATTTTCGCTTCCGTCAGATCGACCTTTCCCGACGCTTTGTGCACGACGTCCTTCACGACGGAACGCAGGTCGGCAGCGGGGGAGAATGGAGTGGCTGCCACTTCCGCTTGCGAGCCGGAGACGGCCTCGGCGGCGGGCACGTTATTCGGCCGGATCGTGATCACCATCGGGCCTTGAGTAAACCGCTTCTTCTCGAACGCTTTGCCCGCGTAGAGCGGACGCGTAAAGGAAAGGCCGTCGCCCGCCTTCTCCAGCGCGATGACGTCGGAAATTTGTCCCGCCTGCAAGTGTGCGGCGATCTTGGGCGCCAGGTCGCGGCCGATGGCGGTGTGGCCGAACAGAACGGCGTGCGGATTCGCCGTGTCAAGAATGTCCGTCAATGCGGAGAAATACGTCTCCGGATTATAGTGAACGAGCTCCGCATGATCGACGGACACGACTTGGTCGACGCCGTAGCTCGACAGCTCCTGGGCAAACGCGGACAGTCCGTGGCCGAGGAGCGCCGCCACGATCCGGTCGCCGTCGTCTTTGACCAGCCGTGCCGCTTGAATTGTTTCGAAGGTAACTTGACGGAGCTTGCCGCCCCGGATTTCCGCGAAGATCACGTAGGTTTTGCTCATATCGATTTCCTCCCTTTGGCATTAAAGCGCTTTGGCTTCCGTACGAAGCAGATGAACGAGCTGCGCGACTTGCTGCTGCGGATCGCCCTTCAGCATTTGTCCCGCTTTGCGCTCCGGCGGGAGCGAAAGGGTGTTGCGCACCGTCTTCGGGGCGATATCCGCTTCGGCTAAGCCCAAGTCATCCAGCGTCAGCTGCTGGAACGGCTTTTTCTTCGCTTTCATGATGCCGGGCAAGGAAGGATAGCGGGGCTCGTTCAAGCCTTGCTGCGCCGTGAACAGGGCAGGCAGCGCGACCTCCAGCGTCTCGGTGTCCCCTTCGGCGTCGCGCTGCGCCGTCGCCCGGCCGCCGCTCAGCTCCAGCTTCACGATGGAGGACACGTGCGGGATGTTCAGCAGGTGGGCGACGCGGATCGCAACCTGTCCCGCGCCTTGATCGACGGAGAAATTGCCGCCGAGCACGAGATCGTACGATTGCTTCCCGAGGTAAGCGGCAAGCACTTTGGACACGGCGAACTCGTCGCCGGAGATGCGCTCGTCCGAGATCAGCACGGCTTCGTCCGCGCCCATTGCCAGCGCGGTCCGCAGCGCTTCGGCGCAGCGTTCCGGGCCGATTGAGACGACGACAATATTGCCGCCATGCTCTTCCTTCAGCCGGATCGCTTCCTCTACGGCATATTCGTCGTACGGATTGATGACGAATTTCGCCCCATCCTCGGATACTTCGCCGTCACGGATGACGATTTTCTCCTCCGTGTCGAACGTTTGCTTCATCAGTACATAAATGTTCATAAGTCCAATGCTCCTCCCATACAAAATAAAGACAATATAACGTATTAAGCCTTCAACCCTTGTATGAAAAACTCTACGGTTTTTTCGACCTGCGCCGCGAGCGAATATTTGCGGCCGGCGATCAACCATGAAGTGACTACCTCGTCCATGGAGCCGAATACGAGCAGGCGCGTCAGCTTGACGTCCAGGTTGGGCCGGAAGATGCCTTCTTCAATACCTTGGCGCAGCACCTTTTCGATCAGCTCGATATACGTCTTGACGACAAGGCCGATTTCCTTGCGCAGCTCCAGCGAGCTTTGACGCAGCTCGATTTGGGTGACGAACGCCAGATCGATGTTTTGCTCCAGCATCGTGTAGTGGATCTCGCAAATTTTGCGCAGCGCTTCGTCCGCGGAGTCCGTCTCGTTGATGCTGCTGTGAAATTGACCGACCAAGTCGCCCAATTTTTTTTGGAAGAGAGAAATAAGAATGTCTTCCTTGTTTTTAAAATATAAATAAATCGTTCCGTCTGCTACACCGGCTTCCTTGGCAATCCGGGAAACCTGCGCGTTGTGATAGCCGTTTTCGGCGATGACTTTCAGCGCCGCATCCAGTATCAAATTGTACTTCTCCATTTTTTTGCTTGCCATCCAATCACCACCATGTTATTATTCAGTCAGAAACTGAATGAGCATTCATTCATTTCAATTTCATCTTATGGGAAACGCTGCTACTTGTCAATGTGTTTTGCTCATAAGATTTTTATGGGGGCCTAATGTTATCGCTTTCAAACAAGCATGCCACAGCTTGGACCTAATCGGACGGAAAGGATGGATGTAACAAATGATGTGGCTCATCGTGAATCTGCTCGCCTTTCTTGCTGTAACAGCATACGCAATTCGCCTGTTTTGGAAAGCCGTGTCTCACCGGTACGCGTATATGAAGCTCGGACAGCCCGTAGATTTCCGGCAGCAGGGCAAGGAGCGGCTGGGCGAGTTTATGGCCGAGATATTCGGCCAGAAGAAGCTGCTGAAGGACAAAAAAAGCGGAATCATGCACGTCGTTATTTTTTACGGCTTCATCATCCTGCAGTTCGGCGCTCTGGATCTGATCGTGAAGGGGCTGCGGGGAGGAGAGAGCGTATCGTTCCCCGGGTACGCCGTCTTCGGTCTGCTGCAGGAAATTACGGTATTCTCGATCCTCGTGGCGATGGGGTATGCGGTCTACCGCCGCTATGTGGAGAACCTGCCCCGCCTGAAAAAGGGCTGGAAGCCGAGCATCGTCGTCTTCTTTATTTTCGGCTTGATGCTGTCCGTGCTGCTCTCGCTCGCCTTCGAGCGGCTGTGGCTTGGCTCGCATACGAGCGCAGCCTACGCTCCGATCTCCTCCGCGATTGCGGTGGCGTTCGAAGGCATCTCCGGCCAGACGGCAGCGGTGCTGTTCTATGTATGCTGGTGGCTTCACCTGCTGATCCTGCTTGCATTTCTCGTGTACGTGCCGCAATCGAAGCATTTTCATATTTTGACCGCGCCTATCAATATATGGTTCCGCCGCAAGGAACCGGTAGGACGACTGAAAAAGCTGGATCTGGAAGACGAAGAAGCCGAGTCGTTCGGCGTCGGCAAGATCGAGGATTTTACGCAAAAGCAGATGCTCGATTTCTACGCCTGCGTCGAGTGCGGACGCTGCACGAGCGTATGCCCGGCCTCGAACACCGGCAAGACGCTTTCGCCGATGCACCTGATCGTCAAGCTGCGCGATCATCTGACGGAAAAAGGCACCGCGGTGACGTCCAAGTCCCCATGGGTGCCGGAGTACGCGTTCTCCGCTGCGGGCGCCCATTCAATGGAGGCGTCGGCCGAGCCGGGCGTCCGGTGGGAGACCGAAGGGATCACCGATATTCGTCCAACGCTGGCATGGCAGCAGAACGCATGGAAGGTGCGGGAGAAGCCCGCGGAGGAAGCCGAGCTGATCGGCGATGTGATGACCGAGGACGAGATCTGGTCCTGTACGACGTGCCGCAACTGCGAAGACCAATGTCCGGTCGGCAACGAGCACGTGGACAAAATTATCGATCTGCGCCGGCATCTTGTTTTGATGCAGGGCAGCATGCCGCATGAGGGCCAGCGCGCGATGCAAAATATCGAGCGGCAGGGCAATCCGTGGGGACTCAGCCGCAGCGACCGGGTGAAGTGGACCGGGGAAATCGACGGTATTGCGGTCCCGACGGTCAAGGAAAATCCGGATTTCGAGTACTTGTTCTTCGTCGGCTCGATGGGCTCCTACGATCTGCGCAGCCGCAAAGTATCGCGGGCGTTTGTCCGGCTGCTTCATGAGGCCGGCGTCAGCTTCGCGATTCTCGGCAACGAGGAGAAAAATTCCGGCGACACGCCGCGCAGGCTTGGCAACGAAATGCTGTTCCAGCAATTGTGCGCGGAAAATATCGCCGTTTTCGAGAAATATGGCGTCAAAAAAATCGTCACCGCTTGTCCGCATACGTACAACACGCTCAAAAACGAATACCCGGACTTCGGGCTGGAGGGCGTGGAGGTGCTTCACCATACGGAGCTGCTGGACCGGCTCATCCGGTCGGGCAAGCTGAAGCCGCGCCATGCGGTGAACGAGCGGATCACGTATCACGATTCGTGTTACCTGGGCCGTTACAACAACGTTTACGAGCAGCCCCGCAACGTGCTGCGCGCGATCCCCGGCGTCGAGCTCGTCGAGATGGAGCGCACCCGCGAGAACGGGATGTGCTGCGGAGCGGGCGGCGGCATGATGTGGATGGAAGAAACGTCGGGCAAGCGCGTCAATCTGGCGCGGACCGAGCAGGCGCTCGAAACGAACCCGACGGTCATCAGCAGCGCGTGCCCGTACTGTCTGACGATGATGGAGGACGGCACGAAGATGGAGGAAGCGGAAGACCGCGTCAAGGCGAGAGATATCGCCGAAATACTGGAGCAATCCGTATTCGGCGAATCCCATATACAACCGGCGAACGATGCAATCGGTGTGGGCGGATCGTAAGACCGGCCTCCGCCGTCTCCGCAAGGCGAATGCTTGGCGGGGACGGCGGGCGCCGACAGGTTACGCAATGAGATTCGCCTGCCCGGCTGCAAGACGCCGCCGAATGCTTTACTCACACGTTTGGTTAAGCAATTTATATCAAAAACGTATTGGGAGGTAAGCAATATCATGATGAGATCGATACGCAAAGCAGCCGTCATCGGGTCGGGTGTCATGGGCTCCGGCATTGCCGCCCATCTGGCGAACGCTGGAATTCCCTGCCTGTTGCTCGACATCGTTCCGAAGCAGCTGACGGAAGAGGAAGCGGCCAAAGGGCTCACCTTGGAGCATCCTGCCGTGCGCAGCCGTCTGGCTGTCCAGGCGATAGCCAAGCTGAAAAAGACGAAGCCTGCGCCGCTGTACGACGATACTTTTGCGGGGCGCATCACGCCGGGCAATCTGGAGGATCATTTGGCGCAAATTGCGGATGTCGACTGGGTCATTGAAGTTATCGTCGAAAATTTGGACGCCAAAAAACAGCTTCTTAGCAAGATAGAAGCGCACTGGAAAGAAGGCACCGTCGTCAGCTCGAATACGTCCGGCATTTCGATCAATGCCATGTCCGCCGATTGCGGCGAAGCGTTCAAGCGCCATTTTCTCGGTACGCACTTTTTCAATCCTCCGCGTTATATGAAGCTGCTCGAGGTGATTCCGGGCGAGCATACCGACCCGGCCATCGTCAGCGGCATGAAGCAGTTCTGCGAGAACCGCCTCGGTAAAGGCGTTGTCCTGGCTAAAGATACGCCGAACTTCATCGCCAACCGCATTGGCACGTACGGGCTGCTCGTCACCCTGCAGGAGATGCAGGAGAAGGGGTACCGCGTCGAAGAGGTGGACGCCGTGACGGGTCCGGCGCTTGGCCGCCCGAAAAGCGCGACGTTCCGCACGCTCGATCTCGTCGGACTCGACACGTTCGTGCATGTGGCGAATAACGTATACGAGAACGTCTCGGACGAAACCGAGAAGGCCGTGTTTGTCGAATCGCCCGTGCTGCGCGGGATGGTGGACAAAGGTTGGCTCGGCGAGAAGTCGGGACAAGGCTTTTATTTGAAGAAAAAAGGGCCGAACGGCACCGAGATTTTGTCGCTCGACTTCTCGACCATGGACTATGTGCCGCAGAAAAAAGCAGCCTCCGCTTCGCTGGAAGCGGCGAAGCTGGCGAAGGGCGCGCGGGAGAAGACGAAGGCGCTGCTCGGAGCGGGCGACCGTTACTCCGAGCTGGCGTGGAACATTTTGAAGAAGGTGCTCGTGTACTCGGCCGCCAAGCTCGGCGAAATTGCCGATTCGATCCGCGAAATCGACGAAGCGATGAAATGGGGCTTCGGCTGGGAGCTCGGTCCGTTCGAAACATGGGATGCGATCGGACTGGTCCGGTCGGTCGAGCGGATGGAAGCGGAAGGCACGGCCGTTCCCGGCTGGGTGAAGGAGTGGATCGCGCAGGGCAATACGTCATTCTACAAGAAGCAGGACGGCGCCACGTTCTACGTGCACGGCGGGCAATATAAGGAGCTGGAAGCGGCGCCGGAGGTCATCTCGCTGCGCAGCCTGAAGGAGCAAAACCGCGTCGTGAAATCCAACAGCGGCGCCAGCCTTATCGATATCGGCGACGGGGTCGCGTGCCTTGAATTCCATTCGCCGAACAACGCGATCGGCGCGGACATCCTGACGATGATCCAGCAAAGCCTGGACGAAGTGCGAAGCAATTACGACGGGCTCGTCATCGCCAACCAGGGGCGGAACTTCTGCGTGGGCGCGAATCTGATGATTTTGCTCATGGAGGCGCAGGACGAGGAATGGGACGAAATCGACAGCATCATCCGCCTGTTCCAGAACACGATGTACAAAGTCAAGCGGTTCGAAAAACCGGTCGTGGCGGCGCCGCACCGGATGGCGCTTGGCGGCGGCGTGGAAGCGTGCATGCCGGCGGATCAGATCGTCGCTGCGGCGGAGACGTACTTCGGCTTGGTGGAAGTCGGTGTCGGCTTGATTCCGGCCGGGGGCGGCTGCAAGGAGATGGCGCTTCGCGTAAGCCAGCATGCCGCGCATCCGGACGCCGATCTGCAGCCGTACTTGAACCAGGCGTTCGAGACGATCGGCACGGCGAAGGTATCGGCCAGCGGCAACGATGCGTTCAAGCTGGGGCTTTTCCAGCCGACGGACCGGATCGTCATCAATCAGGACCACTTGATTCACGAAGCGAAGCAGTCCGTTCTGCGCATGGTGCAAGGTGGCTACGAGCCGATTCGCGAAGAAAAAATCCGCGTCGCCGGAGCCGAAGGCAAAGCGGTCATGCAGCTCGGCGCTTATTCGATGCGGCAGAGCGGCTATATCAGCGATCATGATGTGAAGATTGCCAATAAGCTGGCGCACGTGCTGGCCGGAGGCGATGTGCCCGCAGGCTCGCTGGTGACGGAGCAGTACATGCTCGATCTGGAGCGCGAGGCGTTCCTGAGCTTGTGCGGCGAGCCGAAAACGCAGCAGCGCATGCAGCACATGCTGTCCAAAGGCAAAGCGCTGCGCAATTAATAATCCCGGGAGAGGTGAAACCCATGAGAGAAGCTGTAATCGTATCGGTCGCCCGCACCGCGGTCGGCAAAGCGAAAAAAGGCCGTTTGGCCCAAACGCGGGCGGAGGATATGGGCAAGGCCGTGCTCGAAGCCGCCGTGGAGCGGGCGCCCGGTCTGAAGAAAGAGGATGTCGAGGATATCATTATCGGCTGCGCGATGCCGGAAGGCGAGCAGGGGCTTAACTTTGCCCGCATCATGTCGCTCTATGCCGGTTTTCCGGTGACTGTGCCGGCGCTCACGATCAACCGTTTTTGCTCGTCCGGCCTGCAATCGATCGCCTTTGCGGCGGAACGGATTATGCTCGGTTCGTCCGACGTGATCGTTGCCGGCGGCGTCGAGAGCATGAGCCACGTGCCGATGACCGGATTCAAGCTTTCGCCGAATCCGAAGATCGTGGAACAAATGCCGGAGGTCTATATCGGCATGGGCCATACGGCCGAAAATGTCGCTGATCGGTTCGGCATTTCCCGTGAGGATCAGGACCGGTTCTCCGCGCGTTCCCACGAAAAAGCAGCGGCTGCAATCCGCGACGGGAAATTCCGCGACGAAATCGTTCCGCTGCAGACGCAATGGACGCAGGTGGACGACAGTGGGAAGGTCAAGAGCGAATCGTTCGCGTTCGATACCGACGAGGGCGTCCGCGCCGATACGACGGCCCAGGTGCTGGGCAAGCTGAAGCCGTCCTTCAAGCTGAACGGCACGGTGACGGCGGGCAACTCGTCGCAGATGAGCGACGGCGCAGCCGCAGCTGTGCTGATGAGCAAGGAGCGCGCGGAAGCGCTCGGCTTGAAGCCGCTCGCGACGTTCCGTTCGTTCGCATTAGCTGGGGTGGACCCGGAAATTATGGGCGTCGGGCCGGTGGAGGCGATTCCGAAGGCGCTCCGTATGGCCGGCCTTTCGATCGGCGATGTCGATTTGTTTGAAATCAACGAAGCCTTTGCGTCCCAATGCGTGCATATCATTCGCGAGCTTGGCTTGGACGAAGAGAAGGTCAATGTGAACGGCGGCGCGATCGCGCTCGGTCATCCGCTTGGATGCACGGGCACGAAGCTGACTACGACGCTGATTCACGAGCTGCGCCGTAGAGGCGGCGGCATCGGTGTCGTCTCGATGTGCATCGGCGGCGGCATGGGCGCGGCCGGTGTGTTTGAGGTTCATGCGGGCTAAAACCAAGTGAAAAAAGGTCCCCGCAAAGTACTTGGGAGGACTTCTTCGAATGGACTCCACTTTGCGGGGCGGAGCATCGATCGGAAGAATGATCCGCTCGCGCAGCATTCTTTTTCACCCTATCCAAATAAACGAAGGAGAGAATCGGACATGAGCAAAATGATGAGCAAAGTGGTCGGCGGAAGCTTTATTATCGAAGATATCGATTTTACCCGGGTCGTGACCCCGGAGGACTTTACGGAAGAGCATCGCATGATCGCGCAGACGACGGAAGACTTCGTCGCCGGTGACATCGCCCCTCACGACGAGGAGATCGAGAAGCTCGATTACGAGCTGTCCGTGAAAATGCTGCGCAAGGCCGGGGAGCTCGGCCTGCTCGGCGCGGATGTGCCGGAAGCTTACGGCGGGCTCGGCCTTGACAAGGTCAGCTCGACGCTGATCAACGAACGGCTGACCAAGGCTTCCGCCTTCGCGCTGACCGTGGGCGCGCACGTCGGAATCGGCACGCTGCCGATCGTGTATTTCGGCACCGAAGCGCAGAAGAAAAAATATTTGCCGCAGCTTGCGACCGGCGAGAAAGTCGCCGCCTACTGCCTGACGGAGCCTTCCTCCGGCTCCGACGCGCTGGGCGCGAAAGCGACGGCGGTCTTGTCCGAAGACGGCAGCCATTATATTCTTAACGGTACGAAGCAGTTTATTACGAACGCCGGCTTTGCCGACGTGTTCATCGTGTACGCAAAAGTAAACGGAACCGACTTCAGCACGTTCATCGTCGAACGGACGATGGAAGGCGTGAGCATCGGACCGGAAGAGAAGAAAATGGGCATCAAAGGCTCGTCCACATGCCCGCTCATTCTGGAAGACGTGAAGGTGCCGGTGGAAAACCTGCTGTGGGAGGTTGGCAAGGGCCACTTGATCGCCTTCAACATCCTGAACATCGGCCGCTTCAAGCTTGCCGCAGGCTGCGTCGGCGCCGCCAAGGATGCGATTGAGCTTTCGGCCAAATACGCCAACGAGCGGACGCAGTTCGGGCGCAAAATTTCGTCCTTCCCGCTCATCGGAGCCAAGCTGGCCGACATGAACACCCGCACGTACGTGCTGGAAAGCATGGTGTACCGGAACGCAGGCTTGTTCGACGAAGGCTTGAGCGAAGTCGATCATGGCAGCGCAAACGTCGGGCAGCAATCGGCCAAAGCGATCGCCGAGTATGCACTGGAATGCTCGATCAACAAAGTGTTCGGCTCCGAGACGCTGGACTTCGTGGCCGACGAGGGCGTGCAAATTCACGGCGGCTACGGGTTTACCCAGGAATACCGGATTGAGCGCATTTACCGGGATTCCCGCATTAACCGCATTTTCGAAGGCACGAACGAAATCAACCGGCTTCTGATCCCCGGAACGCTGATCAAGCGCGCCATGAAGGGGGAGCTGCCTTTGATGCAAAAAGCGATGGGACTGCAGTCCGAACTGCTGTCGCTGGTGCCGGGGCAGACGTTCGAAGGGACACTGGAGCAGGAGAACCATTTGCTGGCCATGGCGAAAAAAATATTTCTTATGGTCGGTGCGCAAGCGGTGCAAAAATATCAGACGAAGCTGGACCAGGAGCAGGAAATTTTGAGCCACCTGGGCGATATCATGATTTCCGTCTTCGCGATGGAAAGCGCGCTGCTGCGCACGAAGAAGCTGATCGCCGCAGGCGGCGAAGGCAAAGCGCTGAACGCCATCGACATGACGACCGTCTTCGTGCACGAATCGTTCGCACGAATTGAGGAATGGGCGAAAGAAGCGCTGGCTGCGATGGAATCCGGCGACATGCTGCGCACCCAATTGTCCGTCCTGAAAAAACTGACCCGCAAAACCCCGATCAATGCGATCGAAATCAAGCGTGAAATCGCTTCTCGCGTCATCGAAGCCGAAAAATACGTAGTTTAAGCTTGAAACCTGACAAATGGGGTGGTCGAACTTGTCCGACAAGCCATGGTTAAGACATTATCCTGTCGAAGTGCCATCGACCTGCGAATACCCGAAGCAAAACTTAGCGCATTTTTTGGTACAAACGGCTTCGGACTATCCGAACCAAACGGCCTTATACTTTTTAGGCAAAAAAATAACGTATCGTCAATTGCTTCAATCCGCTTACCGCTTTGCGAACGCCCTTGCGAATCTGGGCGTTCGCAGGGGGGACCGGGTCGCGGTGATGCTGCCCAATTGTCCGCAGGCGGTGATCGCCTATTACGGAACGATGCTCATGGGCGGCATCGTCGTCATGACCAATCCGATGTATATGCCGCGGGAGCTGGAGTACCAGATGAAGGACTCCGGCGCCCATGTGATCGTCACGCTCGATCTGCTATACGAGCGCGTCGCGAAGGTGGTCCCGCTGACCGGGATCAAGCATGTGATCGTTACTTCCATCAAAGACTATCTTCCTTTTCCCAAGAACGTGCTTTATCCGTTAAAGGCCAAAAAAGACAACCTGAAACGCGACGTTGTCTACGGAAACGGCGTCGTTGCGTTTATGGAGCTGTTGGAGCAGGCGACGGCGACGCCGCACGAGGCGAAGGTCGATGCCGACCGCGATCTGGCGCTGCTTCAATATACAGGCGGCACGACCGGCATTCCGAAGGGCGTCATGCTGACGCACACGAATCTGATCGCCAATACAATTCAAAGCAGGCTTTGGTCGTACCGCTCGCAAATTGCGAAAGAAACGTATTTGGCGGTCCTTCCCTTTTTTCATGTGTTCGGGATGACGGTACTGCTGAATCAAGCCGTGTATACGGCGGGTACTTTGATTTTGATTCCCCGTTACGAGGTGAATCAAGTGCTGCAAACGATCGATAAGCTGAAACCGACCGTTTTTCCCGGCGCGCCGACGATGTATATTTCGCTCATCCACCATCAGAACATCAAGCGCTTCGACTTGTCGTCCATCCGGTTCTGTATTAGCGGCTCGGCTTCTTTGCCGTTGGAAGTGCAGGAATCGTTCGAATCGATTACGGGCGGCAAGCTGATCGAAGGGTACGGCTTGACCGAAGCGTCTCCCGTGACGCATGCCAACAACATTTGGGAGAAGCGCAAGCTGGGCTCCATCGGAGTTCCGTTCCCCGATACGGATGCCCGGATCGTGAACCCGGAGACGGGCGAGGAAATGCGGGTCGGCGAAATCGGAGAGCTGACGGTCCGCGGCCCGCAAGTCATGAAGGGCTATTGGAACAAGCCGGAGGAAACTGCGAAAATATTGAAGGACGGCTGGTTATATACGGGAGATTTGGCCCGAATGGACGAGGAAGGGTATTTTTACATTTTGGACCGGCGCAAGGACATGATTATTGCGAGCGGTTACAATATTTATCCGCGCGAGGTCGAAGAAGTATTGTACGAGCATCCCGATGTCGAGGAGGCCGTCGTCGCAGGAATCATCGACACCTACCGCGGAGAAACGGTCAAGGCGTATATCGTGCTGAAGCCTGAGGCGAAGGGCGATGCCGATGCGTTCAAGGCTTGGTGCAAGGAACGGCTCGCGGCATACAAGGTGCCGAAGCAGTACGAGTTCCGGGACAGCTTGCCGAAAACGATGGTCGGGAAAGTGCTTCGCCACAAGCTGGCGGAGGAAGAAGCGGAGAAGCTCAAGAAAAACGGCTAGGACGCTTACATTTTATTTCCGGGAGGGCCTGGTATGGACAATCAAGCATCGGCATTTATCAAACGCCTGGAACAAGCGGCACGCGGATCGTTCTGGGAACATATCGGAGCCCGGATCGATACGTTCGCTTCGGATCGGGCGGCCGTATCGCTGAGCATCCAGCCGCATCATCATAATCTGATCGGCATCGTGCACGGCGGCGTCCACGCTACGCTGCTCGACTCCGTCATGGGGCTTGTCGCCATGGCTGCGAAGCCGAACGAGAACGTCGTCACGACGAACCTGAATCTTCATTATATGGCCCCGATCGCCAAGGGGGAGATGAAAGTCACCGCCGAGATCATACACAGCTCTGGGCGCATGATCACCGCGCAAGGGCATGTGTATAACGAAGAAGGGCAGCTCTGCGCCTTCGGCACCGGGACGTTCCGCATCGTCGAATGGCGGGGGACTGAATAAACCGGAGTGGCAGGGTGTTATCATTTAGGAGGAAGGAGGGAAGGACGGCAAATGACGGTCAAGGAAAGCTTACAGGAGATGGTTGAGCGGATGCAGGCGAATCCGGAGCCGATCCGGCCGCTTCATTACGTATATCAGTTCGATCTGGACGAAAACGAGCCGTTTCAGGTCCGCTTCGATTCCGGCACCGTCGAAGTGCTGGAAGGAACGCCCCATCCGGCCGATTGCACGCTGAAGCTGTCGGCGTCCAATTTCGTTAAGCTGCTTCGCAACGATTTGAACACGACGATGGCGTTTATGCTCGGCTCGCTCAAAGTGGACGGGCGTGTCGGCTTGGCTTTGAAGCTTCAGGAAATTTTGAAGGCGTATTGAATCGGCTGCCGCCCCCGGCATTTTTCCGGGAGGCGGCTTTTCGTTCATTCGTCCGGCATTCGTCAAACCATGGTTCTTTTCAAGCGGTGTAAATAGCGGGAGCGGACCAGGAAAAAATATACGGTCTGGGCGCCCAGAAACGCTGCCGAGACGATGAGAACGGGCTTGTATACGGAATAAACGTACATTGTGCCGAGAACGGGCCGCATCACGATCAGCGTCTGCACGGTGGAGATCGCGATAGGAATAAAGAACAGCAAGCCGATCTGCAGCGTGGCCGATGTTCGCATCTCCGAAGCGCTCAGTCCAATCTTGGAGAGCGCATGATACATTCTGCTGTCCGAAGCAAGCTCGGTATGCAGCTTGAAATACAGAAAGCTGGCGGACGATACGGAAAACAGGAACGCGATGAAAATCCCGATGAAGCTGAATAAGGCTGCCGCCTGCTTTAAGTTTAAATAGCTCCAGATCCGGATGGAAAAAGAGTTTGAGCTTCCATGCGGCTCACGGTTTTCTTGCAGCCGTTTCTTCAGCTTGTCTCCGATGACGGCCTCGGGACTGTCCGGCCCGGGCGGAGGACCGTTATTCCACTCCGGCACATGATACACAAAAAGGACGCTGCTCTTGGCATCCCCCTGTATCGTGCGATACGAATTGTCATTTACGACCACAATACTTGCCCAGCTCATGAACGGTAAAGCTTCGCGTTCGAAAACTTTCGTAACGGACACCGTATGACCGGAATCGAGCGTGATTTTGTCCCCCGGTGTCATATGGCCGTGCGACGGTTGGGCCGGGCCGCTTATGAGGATGGCTTCGCCGTTATCCGGTGCCGCTTCCGGGAGATTCATCGCAGCCGCTAACCGGTTGAAGCGGCTTGCGGCGATGATTTCGACGGAAGGAACCGCGTCGTGAACCGTTCGCCGGTAAAGGTTCTCCACCTTAACAGACCGGTAAGACACTCCCTCCCCATCCAGCAGTTCGTTTATTGTCGCCAACTCTTGTTCCGTATGCCGCTCGTCGAAGCTGTAGTATTCGATGGCAAAAGGATTGTTTTCGTATTCCTTCCGATTCGTTTCGTCAACGGCCAGCACAAAGCTTGCGCTCATACTGGCGATGGAGGTGACTACCGTGACGAGAAACAAAATCCGCGCGTTATCTTTCATTTTATACGCCAATTCCGATACCCAGAGCAGGTTCGACCCTCGCCATAAAGCCTTGCGGCTTCGCTTCAACAGACGGATGACGAGCACCGAAAGCTGGGAATAAAAAAAGTAGGTGGCTGCGATCCCTGTCGCCGCTGCAAGGAGGACGAGCTTGGGAGACAGCTTTCCCGCATAAAGCGCCAGGAAGCCGACGGCAAGCAGCATCCCCCCAATGACCGTGAGGAAGAGCGAGCTTCTCGGCTCTTTTTTCGGCCGATAGCTGCCTTGCAGCAGCTCCGCGACGTTTCTTTTGCGGATGAAAAATAAAGTAAACAGCGAGATGCCCGCGAACAGCAGCGAAAAGGAAACGGCGGTCAGCCATATCGCACCTGCCGGCCAATAAAAAGGAAGCTCCCGGATCTCCATCATCCGGGTGCCGCACAGCAGGAACAGCTTGGACAGAAGTAGTCCCCCGGCGATCCCGGTGACGATGGAGCCGGCGCCGATCAGCATGTTTTCCATAAAGACGAGCCGGTTAATTTGGCTTGATGTAGCGCCCAACAGAAGCAACAGTCCGAATTCCCGCTGGCGGGATTTCAAAAACATGCCGATCGAATACAGCACGAAGAAGATGGCGAATACGAAGATGACACCCTCGGAAGTCTGCAGAACTGCGCGCTTGAGCGGTCCCATCGGAATCTGCCCGATTTCGGGATGGTACACGAAGACGGCGAACGAGAAAAATATCATCACCATAAAGGTGCTGCTTAGAAAATAAGCGAAGTAAGCCCGTGCGTTGCGCTTGACATTGTTAAACGCGAATTGAGGAAAGCTCATGCGTATGACCTCCCCAGAAGGACAACGTGTCGATGATCTTTTGAAAAAAAGTTTGCCGGCTGTCGCCCCGGTGGATTTCAGCTGCCAGCCGTCCGTCCTTAATAAAGACGATCCGGCTGCAATAGCTCGCGGCAAGCGGGTCGTGCGTCACAAGCATGATGGTGGTCCGCTCGTACCGGTTAATGCTTTCCAACGATTCCATGACGATGCGGGAGGCGTTGGAGTCGAGCGACCCCGTAGGCTCGTCGGCCAGCAGCAGCGCCGGAGACGTGACGATCGCCCGGGCAATGGCGGTGCGTTGGCGCTGACCGCCCGAAATTTCATAGGGGCGTTTGTTCAGAAATTCGCTAAGGTTCAGCCGGTCGGCGACCTGCTTCAGCCTGGCTTCCATCTCGGCGAGCGGCTTATTGTCGAGCGTCAAGGGCAGCACGATATTTTCCGCAATCGTCAGCGTATCGAGCAGGTTGAAATCTTGAAAGACGAATCCGAGCTGTCTTCGCCGGAATACCGCCAAATCGTCTTTCTTCATTTGATAAGGGTCTATGCCGTTTATCAGAACTGTTCCCGAGCTTGGCGTGTCTATGGTCGACACCATATGGAGCAGCGTTGTTTTCCCACTGCCCGATGGCCCCATAATGCCAACGAATTCTCCTTTTTCAATCGTCAGGTGAATATCGGTGAGGGCCTGTGTGGCGATATGCCCCGGGTATATTTTGTTCAGTCCGTTTACGTAAACCATGCTCATTTCATACGATCCCCTTGGCTTTAAACGATTTTTCTCTGCCAACGCAGAAGGCTGATTGCCGCAAAAGCAGTCATCGACCCGAGCAAATAAAACCAAAATTTCGGCGAACCGTCCGGACTGAGCGCCCTAACGATTGGGTAAAACGGATCGAAATAAATCGAGAGCTCATTGACCGCATAGATCATGGCTATCGAACCGACGAAGAGAACGATAAAGGCGACCAGCGGCCGGGGCACGAACTGGCATACCATGCTGCACATCAGAAGCTTCGCCAGACAGACGAGCGCAAACAGCAAGTAAAACGCCACGGTGTACCACAAGGCCTCCGCCGAGCCTACGGGCTCAGTCGCCCCGTATTTTATGAAAGTTTCGCTATGCGGAAAGAACAGGCGGGCACAAACGATCGAGATGAGGCAGGTAACTCCGACAAAGATCAGAACTGTCGAAGCAAGCGCCAGCAGCTTTGCAAGCCAGAGCTGAAAACGGCTGTAGGCCCGCAGCATGTAGAGCCGGTACGCTCCCGAAAAGATCTCGCCGCCCAAATGGTCCACGAACAGGATCGGGAAAATCGCCAGAACGAGCAGCAGCGAGATCCCTTCCATCGCGAACCACGGCGTATTTAAGTCATGCAGCAGTTCGCGCCCTCCGAAGCGGTAATCGCCCCATCCGCTGCTGTGAAGCATGCTCGTATTGAAGATCCATAGCAGCCAATAAATACCGCCCAGAACGAGCATCATTTTTCGTTTCCAGATTCGTTCCATTTCGCTTAGCCACAGTCCGAACATGCGACATCCTCCTTAGTTTACTGCATATAATCCTCTGCGACAAAGCGGCGATAAGCGATGCCGCTGCATACCACCGCATGCAATAGCAGTATGGTGGCAATGGCCCAAATTACGGACGCGTTCCCGGATAATGCTTCGTTTAATCCGGTGTGCTGCATGTAGGGAATCCATGCATAAGCGAGCAGATCGCGCACATAGGGCCATGCCGCAAACAACGAAGCGATTCTCAAATACAGGCCGTCAAACAAGAGCGATACCAAAATATACGTCATGCATACGCCCAGGGCAAACGTCACATTCCTGCTGTACATCGCGATAAAAGAGAAGAGGCAGCTAATTCCGGCCAGTGTGGCGTAAGCGAGCAGATAGTACACAAACGCGTAGCCGATCAAGGGCCAGAAACGGTCGGCTTCCTCTTGCGGAAAGCGAAGCATGCCGACCGCCGCCAAGGAGATTCCCAAAACGATCAGCAGAATCAGAATGGAGGCTTGGATGACGAACAGCTTGCTGAAAAAGATTTGCCCTCTGGAAAACCGGCGTAAAAACAGAAGGCGCAGCTGCCCGCTTCGAAACGGTTCCGTATAGACGGCAGCCGCAAGCGCAGCGACGGCAATATTGCACGGCAAAAATAGCATTTCGCGAAGCCCTTGAAAAAGAAATAAAACGGAAGATATGTCGCTGCCTAACGAGCTTACCCATAAAAAATAGCTCCCTTGCAAATACGCAAGGAAGGGAGCGGCGAGGACGACTAACCAGAGCCATCTTTGGCTCCACAATCGGGTAAATTCGCTGTGGATCAATCGCCTCATGAATACATCAGCTCCATAAAAGCGTCCTCCAACCGCTGCCCGTTCGCGACCAATTGCTCGGTCGGTCCCTTCCAAAGGACGGAGCCTTCCCGAATGATAATAAGCTCGTCACACATTTGCTGCAGCTCGTCAAGCAGATGACTCGATATGAAAAATGCATAATTCGCCGAATCGCGCAAGCGGACGATCAGGTCGCGCAGCTCCCGCATGCCCATAGGATCAAGACCGTTCGAGGGCTCGTCCAGCAGCAAAAGCTCCGGGCTGCCTAGCAAGGATTGGGCGATTCCGAGTCGCTGCTTCATCCCGAGCGAGTAGGCTTTTACCCGATCGTCGCCCCGGCCTGAAAGCCCTACCGTATGCAACAGCCGCTCGATATGCGGTTCTCTCTCCGCAGACGGTATGTCCGGATGCAGACGCGATAAATTGCGCAGCACTTGTCTGCCCGTCATATATTCGAAAAAGACCGGGGATTCGATAATCGCGCCGACTTTGGACAAGGCCTGCACGCGCCGGGTTTGCACATCGAACGAATCGATACGGATATGACCGCTTGTCGGCCGGATGAGACCTGTCATCATGCGCATCATCGTCGTTTTCCCGGCTCCGTTCGGCCCGATAAACCCGTATATTTTCCCTTTTTCGAGCGTGAAGGAGCACTCTGCGATTACATTGCGCCGACCTATTTTTTTGGTGATTCGATCCACTTCAAGAATGGGGCTGCCCATCGTCGGTTCCTCCTGACATGTTCTTATGTAATCCCTAATGTACAGGAGAAGGAGTTGCCCTGCTATGGATTTACCTTAACCGGAGCTTACATTTCGTTTAAGGTTGTGTTCGGTTGCAACACAAAGAAGCCATCCGCATAAGGAGCGCGAACGGCAGGGGGGCGAGCCTTTAGACTACTTTTTTAGACTTGTTCTCAAAAATCATTCTTAACGCAAATGTGGCAATTAGAATCATGATAATTACACTGGCCGGTATAATTCTTCCTTGGTCCATTTGTTGAAAAAACAGAGCGCCAATGAGAATGATACAAAATACAATGTAAGGGACATTCGAAGAAAATCGTTTACACACCCATCTGAGAGCCAGAATAGCTAAAATCGAACATCCAAGCAGCCATAACATGATAGCCGTTGCTGGGAGCACCACATGTTCGCCTCCTTACTTTGCATGAATCACTTGTAATATAATACCATATTTATGGAAAAACGTGAAACGATCAAGCTCAAATTTCACCCCGAACCTTTCACGCTACTTGGACGCGCCTCGAATCGGAGTCGCACCACTGTCCCCACCTCCGGCTCCGATTCCAATTCCACCCGATGTCCGAGCCGTTGGCACACCTCGCGAACAAGATACAAGCCCATTCCCGTGGACTCGTGATGCCGCCGTCCGCGTTCGCCCGTAAAATACGGATTGAATACGCGGTTCAAATCTTCTTTGACAATCCCGATGCCTTCATCGCGAATTTCCAGTATCGTTGTCGCTTCGCGCTCGTAAGCGCACACGAAGACACTTTTGCCGATTCCCTCGGTATAATTGGCAGCGTTGATGAAAAGCTGTCCCACCATGAACTGCAACCATTTGGAGTCGCTGTATACTGCCAGGCTTTCATCCAGTTGGATGCTAGGCGTAATTCCCTTGCGTATGAACAGCCGGCGATTTTCCGCCAGGGCTTGGTTGACGACTTGCCGCAGCGGCGTTCGTTCGACCATGAAATCCTGCTCGAAACGCTCAAGTCTGGACGTATAAATGACCATTTCCAGTCCTTTTCTAAGCCGTTCCAGTTCTTCCATGATGCTGTCCGCTGCCTCGTCGTCGAGCTCCTGCGCCGTAAGCTGGATGACGGATAACGGCGTCTTCATCTGATGCACCCAGCGGTGGATAAAGACAACGTGCTGCTCCAAGCCGCTGCGGTGGTGGTGCAGTTGCTCCTGGTAATATCGGTCGTACCGGCCCAGAAGCTCGCCGACAGCTTCGGGGAGCGGGGATTCTCCCATCGGCCGGAGTCCTTCGCTTTCCTTTGCGGACGGGTGACTGAGCTGTCGGTACAGCTCTCGATGGCTAGCATAGCGGTAGCCCAAATAGAGTGTCAGCACCGAGGCGCTGAGCAGCATCCCGTAAAGCACGATCGCAAAAGGGCGCTCCTCGCCCGTAAGCCAATACAGCAGAGGCACAAGCAGCATTTGAGCAAAATAAAACAGCAGCAGTGGAACATGTTCCTTCCAAAACAGCCTCATCCCGAGCCTCCGATTGCGGAGCCTAATCGGTATCCCGCCCCTCTGACCGTTTCCACCGCTTGACCCGCGCCCAACTCCTTCAGCTTTTTGCGCACCCGTGTGATGTAGACGTTCAACGTGTTGTCATCGATAAAATGGTGCTCCTCCCACATCAGATCGAGCAGCCGGTCTCTGCTGACGACGCGCCCCGCTTTGTTCATGAGCGCTTCCAGCAAAACCGCTTCTTTCTGCGTCAGCTCGGCTGCAGCCTCTCCGTGCATCACGACGAATCGCTCCGGATACAATACGAGCCCTTGTGCCTCAATCTTCCTTTCCCCTTGTCCCGCGGAATAAGAACCGTAGGCTCTTCTTAAATGGCTGCGGATTTTGGCCATGACCACTTCATAGTGAAAAGGCTTCGTAATATAGTCGTCCGCCCCGTTGTCCAGCGCCATGACCTGATCCATTTGGCTTTCCCGTGCGGAGATGAACAGAATGGGGCAGAGCGAGTGCGCGCGAATAAGCCGGCACCAATAATACCCGTCGTATTTGGGAAGGTTGACGTCGAGCAGCACCAGATGGGCGCCGGATGAGCGGAAGTTTGCCAGAACGTCGTCGAAGTTGTCGGTTTCCTTGGCTTCGAAGCCGTATTTCGTTATGTAAGAGCGAAGCAGCCCGGACAGCTTGGCGTCATCTTCGACAATCAGGATCGTGTACGTATTCATCGACCTCTTTTTCTCCATAAATTGGATGGTTTTAACCTATCATGTCCCGTGAAACAAGTCAACGAACCGTATAAAATACAGCGCTCCTAAAAAAAATTCACCTATCGAAAGCCAAATGCGTCTGTCCATGGTCTAATAGTATGAGAAGGCAAGGAGCCGGGGGTGACCGCATGGATATAGAAAAGCTAGTCAAGAAGGCGCAAAAGGGCAACGACAAAGCGTATTTGCAATTGTTCCAGCACTTTGAAGAGACGATTTACCGGACGGCGTATGTCCACGTCGGCAATAAGGAGGACGCGCTGGACGTTGTGCAAGAAACCGCCTATCTTTCGTTCAAATCGATCCAAAGCTTGAGAGAGCCGCAATATTTTAAGACATGGCTGATCAAAATTGCGATGAACTGTTCCATGAACGTGCTGCGCCAGCGGAACAAGATCATTCCGTTCGAAACGGAGGATGCGGAGCAATTGAGCGGGGGCCGGGACGACGGTGGCGATGAGGAGATTGCCCTTTCGCTGACGTTGAACGATTTGATCGAAAAGCTCGATACGAACGAGAAAAGCGTCATTATGCTGAAATATTACCAGGATTATACGATTCAATCGATTGCCGAGCTGTTGAATCTGCCGCTGGGCTCGACCAAGACGATCCTGTACCGAGGCTTGAACAAGCTCCGGCAACGTTTAACGAGAGGTGAGATTTCATGAGCAACAAAGTGACCGAAGAAATCGAATCCATCGAAATTCCCCAGGAGCTGCGCGAGCGGAGCAAGCTGGGGATCGAGCAGGCCCGGCGGGAGCTTGGACTTCGCAGTTGGCAAAGCAAGCTGGCCAAGACGGCGGCCATCGCTGCGGCAAGCGCCGGTCTGGTCGTCGCTTTGGGGGCAGCCACGTCTCCGACCTTCGCCTCGTATGTCAAATCGTTGTTTACTTTCTATAACGTGGACGAGGGCTTGAAGAAAGCGGCGGACGAAGGCTTCGCCGAGCCGGTAAACCGCGAGGTGACGGATCAGGGCATTACGCTCAAGGTCAAGGAAGTGGTGAACGACGTCTTCCGCCTGTCGATTGTGTACGGACTGGAAAAGGACGGGAAGCCGCTGGATACGGACCTGTTGTTCGAGAACTTTACGCCGACCGATCCCGAGCAAGACCCGTACGTGAACGAATATACGTTTACGGATGAGAACGGGAAGGAGTTAAATCTACTTCAGCAGTGGAAAAAAGTCGGGAACGACCTGATGCTTTACCTTTCGCTGGATGAAGTCGCACCCGGGAAAGAAGTGAAGTCCTTGGCGGATATTCCGAACAAGCTCTTCGTCGATTTCAATGTAACGCTAATTGGAGAGACGCCGGGGAAATGGCATCTGAACGTGCCGATCGATCTGGCGAAGGCAAAGGCGTCGTCCGCGGTCATCCCGCTGAACAAACGGTATGAGTCGCCATTCGGATTCAGTCTCGACTTCCTTCAGCTCCGCCACGGACCGAGCAAGTCGGAGATGCTTATTCAGGTCAATGAAACGCAGGAGTGGAAACGCTCGTATCAAGTCGACCCTTCCTTCCGTTACGAGATCAAGGACGGGCAAGGACGCGTGATTGCAGCGCAGGATTTTTTGCGGTGGCACGACCTCGCCATTGGGAGCAAAAACGCCCTTCCGCAATTTGCAAACGGGCAGGGCAGCAGCGGAAAAATGCGCTTTTGGCATCCTTTCCTGCCTTTCCGCGATGCCAAGGACTTGAAGCTTGAATTAACGACGGTGTACACGGAGGAGCGGATGGCTAAGGATTTCTCCGTCTCGTTCGATCCGAAGGAAGTCATGAAGCAGCCTCTGATAAAGGAAGCCGAAGGTAAAAAGCTCGCCTTTTCGGCGCGTATGAAAACGCAGGAAGCCGAGGAACGCTTGTCTGACGGCCGCGAAGTATTCCAAGGGAAAGGTTGGGTCATTGAAGCCGACCAGCAGCTTGGCGCGGATACGCTTGATTTGAAGTGGACCTTGAAAGACGGTCAAGGCCGCGAGATGATTCCCGGGCAACAGGTGGCATTGCTATCGCAGGACGAGAAGGGCAATTACCGCAACCGTACGCTGTTTTTCTTCCAGGACGTTGCTGCCGTTCCCGATCGCGTGACGATGACTTACAACCGGTATACGAAGGCCAATCCGGTAAGCTGGAGCATCCCACTCGAACCGTCGTCTGCTCCGGCGCTGCCGGAAGTGCCCAGGGCATTCGATATGACCGTAGAGGACTTGAACAAGCCCGAGATCGTAGCCAAAGCAGAGAAAGTCATGCGCGAACTGGTTACCGGCGAGCTTATCGAAATGTATGGGGTAACCGAGCTGAACGACCGGTGGTTCCTCCATTTGAAGGGGGAGGATGCCGGCATGGTCATCGTAGATAAAGCAACAGGCGAGCCGTTTATTCTTCGCCGCAATTATGCGTACGATAAGCTGGATGATGCGCTGAGGCATAAAGCGGAGCAGGCGATGCAGGAGCTGGACCCCGGACAGAACGGGTGGTTCGAACAAGGACAACGGCTCAAGACGAAGGATCAGAACGAATGGATCATTCGCGGCGAGCGTGCCGAAGTCGTTATCGATGCGGTTACGGGGGCCGTGACGAAAGCTGCCTTAAAATATTCACCCAAGGAGGTGAACGCGCAAATTAAAGCAGCCGCCGAGCAAGCGTACGCAGCGCTGTCGAACGGCAAGGAGATGCGGATAAGCAGCGTGGAGCGGGTAAAAACGCCGCTCAAAGACGTTTGGGAGCTCGCTGGTCCGGGAAGACGTTTCATTGCGGATATCGGAGCGGTAACCCATCAAGTGACGTCGGCCAGCCTAACCTATAAGGACGATGTATACGGCAACGAGGCAAAAGCCCGGACGCTCTTCGCGACCCCGTACTATACGGCGGAGAAAGCTCTGGAAGCCTTCGGTCCGCAGGTGAAGAAGCTGTTCGGACTCGATCTGGAGGGCTATCGGGCGAACGTTCAATGGAACGAGTACACGTTTACGAAGCAAGGGGCGGCGACCGTCAAAGCGAAGATCAATGCCAAAGGCGAGTTTTGGGAATACCGAATGGAATCCGAGCAAAGCTAGAGCGATTAAAGAGGAGGATTTTTCAATGAAAACGACAAAAAAATTACTCGCACCGATGCTTGCTTTAAGCATCCTTTCCGCCACACCGGCAATCGCCGCAAATGTGGAGAAACCTTTCCACGATCCCGGACTTATCCAGATTGCAAAAGTGGACCAGCGCTATGTGACGATAGCCCAAAAAGCCGTAGAGCAATACGGCAACGGCAAATCGTTCCAACTGGAAGAGGCGTTAAAGGACGAATATTTTGTAGATGATTCTACGAAAAAAGTGCGCTGGATCATTCAGTCGAAAACCCGCGATGCGATTGTCACGGTCGACGCCGACTCGAACAAAGTGCTGACGGTCAGCGTGAACTTCGAGCTTGCCGAAATGACAGGGAAGTACGCCAAATATTTGCCGACGGCGGAAGCGGCCGTTCGGCAATTGTACGGGAACGCGGAGGTGAAGTTCGAGATGGCTTCCTTCTTCAGGGATGAGACGCTGGGTACGAGCGACTTCCATTTTTCCACGAACGACCGCCAATTTGTAAGGGTGGATGCCGTGAAGAATGAAGCGAAAGCCGTCTTCCTCCAATATAAGCTGGCGGATGTCGATCCGCAGGCCGTTTCGACGGCCGAGCAGGCGGTGGGGCTGCTGTCGAAGGCGGATGATCATCCTTTCACCGATGCCGAGTTCCAGCGAGACGATGAAAGAGAAGTGTGGGAATTGAAGCGGCTTGTAACCGGAAATGACAAAGCGTTAGGCATTGATGAAGACGGCAAGCAGCTGGTAGCGTCAGCAACGATCGGCGCCAAGACGGGAAAAGTGTACCGGGTGGAATTTCTGAAGGCACTGGGCGACAAAACGAAACAATCGTTGACCAAGGAACAAGCTACGGCTATCGTACAGGCTGCCGTACAGCAATTTTACGGAACCGATCTGGCAGGCTACACGCTAACCGTAGATAACGATTGGGGAGACTATAAGTTCAGCAGCGAGGGCAAGGATACCATCGTAGCTAACTTTACGAGTGGCGGTCAGTTGTACAGATTGTCTTTGAATACGGAGTTTGGAAAGCAGAATTAGGCTTATTGAAAGGTGTAAAATGAAAGGTTCCGGTCTCGGGCTATCATGGCTTGGGCCGGGGCCTTTTGACATATTAGTTGTCCCCTATAGGCAGAACGGTAGAATATTTAATTTCTCTTAACGCCAGGCTCGTTTGAATTCGCGCGATGCCGAGCTTATTCAGCTTTCGGATAAAGCCCTCCAATTCCTTGCGGTCTTTGTTCGCTACCTTTAAAAGATAGTCATACTCTCCCGTTAAACAATGACACTCCAACACTTCAGGCATAGAGCTTAATGCCTTCTCCAGAACTTCCAGTTGTTCGGCTTGATGGATATTCGTGCTCATAAAAATAAAGCACAGTAAATCAAAGCCAAGCTTCTCTTGGTTTAAAATCGCGACTTGGCGCTTGATGAACCCTTCGCTTTCCAACCGTTTTATCCTTGCATGCGTAGCCGGAGGAGACAAGTTCACCCGCCTTGCCAGCTCGGCATTACTTAACTGCGCTTCTTTTTGCATCAAATCCAAAATTTGAATATCCACCTCATCCAGGACTTTGCTTACAAAAGATTCCATGTGCTCTTCTCTCCCTTTACAATATTCAGAAAATAGGACGGTTTCCAGTTGAGAAACGAATATAATTCAACAAAATGGCGTATTTAATTTATATTATTTCGAATTAATTACATCATACAAAATGATGAACTGTTCATTCAACAAAAATGGTATGATCATTAGTGAGTTCGCTGTAAATGTCATTGTGCACAATGGCTTCCATTTTTTCGCTGTTACGGTGAAAAATTTAAAGGAGCTAATGACATGCCGAATAGGTACGTTTTGCTGCTGCTTGTAACAAGCTTGCTGTGGGGAGGAAATTTTGTCGTCGGAAAATCGCTTGTGGGTCATGCTTCTCCGATGACTTTGACGAGCATCCGGTGGATCATTGCCATTTTGTGTCTTTTTCCCATCGTCTGGTGGAAAGAAAAAACGATATTCCCCTCACGGGATGCCCTTCTTCCGTTGCTTTTTATGGGCATTACAGGCGTTGTTCTATTTAATCTCTTTCAATTTATGGCGTTGGAACGGACAACGGCGACGAATGTCGGATTAATTTCCGCATTAAATACGATTTCGATTTCGGGTTTTTCCTTTTTATTTCTAAAAGAAAGAATCAACATGCTGCAAATCTTTTCTATGCTTTTTTCGCTGATTGGCGTTACTCTAGTTCTTTCCAAAGGAAATGTCGATCTGCTTCTGGCTTTTCATTTGAATACGGGCGATTTATGGATGATGGGCTCTGTGTGCGTGTGGGGAATTTATTCCGTTTGCAGCAGGTGGGCCATGAAGAGTACATCACCCATGAAGTGTACGCTTTACTCCGGGATATTTGGGCTTATCGTTCTTCTTCCGTTCAACTTCTCCGACTTCACCGTGTCCAATATCAACGGTTCGTTCATCCAATCGATTTTATATACAGGCGTGATCTCTACCGTAGTCTGTATCGTGTTTTGGAATATCGGGGTCCAAAAGCTGGGCGCGACCACAGCGGGGATGTTTTTGAATTTCAATCCGGTATTCACGGTGATTTTGGCGTTTTTATTTTTAGGGGAACAAATGACGTGGATCCAAGGGATCGGGGGCTGTGTGGTGATCATCGGATGCTATTTATTCTCGGCCTTCAAGACAAAAGCGGTTACGGCAAGCAATCAACGGCACGAACTTGCTCATTGGCGAAGTAAGGTTTAAGATGTTGAGGGGCCATGTAAACGATAACCATAGTTAGAGGTGCTTAATCTGATGAAAACAATAGGTCTTATTGGAGGCATGAGCTGGGAGTCGTCCTTGCTCTATTACCAAATCATCAATCAGCGCGTGAAAGAAAAGCTGGGCGGGCATCACTCTGCCAAAAGTTTCATGTATTCGGTAAATTTCCAAGAAATCAAGACGCTTCAGCATCAAGGGAAATGGGATGAAGCTACGAACATGATGATCGATTCGGCGCGTAAACTGGAAGCGGCCGGAGCCGATGTCATCGTCATATGCACGAATACGATGCACAAGATGGCACAAGAAGTGGCGGAATCGGTTTCGATCCCGTTGCTTCATATCGCAGATGCAACGGGACAAGAAATCGTTAAGGATGGCATGAAGAAAGTCGCTTTGCTGGGGACTTCTTTTACGATGGAACAAGATTTTTACAAAGGCAGGCTCACGGAAAAGTTCGGGCTTGAAGTTATCGTGCCCAATGAAGCGGATAGAAAGATCGTACATGACATCATCTATCAAGAGCTTTGTCTTGGAATGGTGAATGAAGCATCCAAGCAATCTTACTTAAGGATCATGGATAGTCTTGGCCAACAAGGAGCGGAAGCCATCATTCTGGGATGTACCGAAATTACGATGCTTATATCGCAGGAGGATTGCCGTATTCCACTGTACGATACAACCAGAATCCATGCGGAATGTGCTGTCGACTTTGCTTTAAGCGAGGACTAGCCGTAACGCCGTAACCAATCGATCCGTTTCCCTTATTGGGGAACTGGATCGGTTTTTTTTAATTCGAAAAATTTTTCGTCATTTCAAAGCCAAATGCATCCGTTAATTGTCTAATAATATGAGAAGGCAATGAAAAGGAGGCACACCATGGATCGTACGGATGAATTCAGCTTGATGAAAAAGGTTAGAGCAGGAGATACGGAGGCGTTCCGGGAGCTGGTTCGTCCGTACGAGCAACGGGCCTTCAGTACGGCGATGGCGATTCTGGGCTCACAGCCGTTGGCCGAGGAAACGGTGCAGCGCGTTTTCGTCGAGACATACCGGACGCTTAAGCGAAAGGACATTTGCCCGTTCCGCGCTTGGCTGGACGACAGGATCGCCTGCTCCGTCCTCGACGCCGCCGGGAAGCGGCTGCGGCAGGAGACGTTGACTGACGCCGACAGCGCTCTTCCGGAGCATAGCGATTTGCTGCGGTCCGTTATGACGCTGGAGCTGCCGTACCGTATCGTCATGGCGTTTAGGTATTGCCAGCAGCTCTCGATCCCGCAGATCGCCTCGCTTTTGAATGTCGACGAGAGCGAAGTAAGGAGCCGGCTTTACCGTGCCCGGTTGAAGCTGCTTCAAGGACAGTATCCGCTCCCCGCATGACCGGAATCCTACGAAAGCTAATGAGAGGTCTCGGCCTTAGGCATCATCGCTTAGGGCTGGGAGATTTTGACATCTTCCATGATTTACAAACAAATATTGACAAATGAAAAATCCATGCTATGATTCAATTATTAACACCAATGGATTAATTATAGAAGTCCAATTAATTTTAACCGCTTTCAGTTTGGCGGTCCACATTTTTATGTCTTGCAATGACTTGGTAACTGAGCTTGTCAAGACTCTAATTAACATGGGTGGAATAAAGAGGTTTCGGCGTATGAAAAAAATTGTGAAGCACGATCAAGACGTCATCCGGCAGCACAACAAGCAGATGATCCTTGATATTATTAAGGAAAAGCGGCCCATTTCGCGGGCGGAAATCACGAAGATCACCAAGCTCAGTCCGACCTCCGTCGGGCGCATTGTCGGCGAGCTGTGCGAGCAGGGGCTCGTCCGGGAAACGGAGCTTTCGTCCGGCGGCGTCGGGCGCAAGGCGATTATGCTCGATATCGATCCGCAGGCCGTCTTTTCGATCGGCGTCGATATCGGCAAGAAGATCGTGCGCTTCGGCGTGATGGAGTTCAGCGGCAAGCTGCTGTACGAGCTTCCGGTCGGACATACCGCCATCGAAACGGAAGCCGATCGCACGATCGATCTCATTGGCGACACGATCAACCGGCTGGTGAAGGAGCAGGGGCTGGAAAGCTCGAAATTGATCGGCATCGGCATCGGCGTGCCCGGCGTTATCGACCACGAGCGCGGCGTCGTGCAGTTTTCGTCGACGCTTGTCTGGAGAAACGTGCCGCTCGCCCGCCGCATAAAAGAGCGGACGGGGATCGATACGGTGATCGACAACGACCTGAAGGTCAAAATATTGGCCGAGTACTTGTGCGGCTCCGCCCGGGGCTCGAAAAAAACGGCGTTGATTGAGCTTGGCACCGGAGTCGGCTCCTCGCTTATCATCGACGGGGAGATTTTTCGCGGCGGCTCCAACAGCGCCGGAGAGCTCGGACATACGACGCTCGATCCGAACGGCAATTTATGCGAATGCGGCAAGCGGGGCTGCCTGCAGACGTACATCGACGAATCGGCGATTTTGCACGAAGCGAACCGGATCGTCGAGATCGGCGATATCGGACAGCTGTTCGAAGCGGCCCGCGGCGACGAGAGCTGGGCGAAGGAGATTATTTCGCGGACCTCGCTGTATATCGGCATTGCAATCAACAATATCGTGTGCATGTATAACCCCGACGCGGTCATTTTGAGCGGCAACATGGTGGAGAATTACAGCGATATCGTCCCTCTGATCGAGGAGCAGTGCGCGCAGGTCGTCTGGGAGCCGTTCCGGGGCGGATTCAAGATCCTCGCTTCCGATTTGAAGGAGCAATCTATCGTCATCGGAGCGGCATCGCTCGTGCTGAACAATTACGTGAACCAAAGCTGATGTGGAAGAAGGAATGTCCTTTTTGCCCAACTGAATGAAGACAGGCTGCTCGCAGGCATTGACGCCGGAGCGGCCTGTTTTTGTTTTGCCCGGGCATCAGGATAAATTTTTTTAAATTCCATCGACTTCCATCTAAAATTCCATCCGATTTTCAACGATATATAGTAATAAATCGCGTTCGCGAGCCGAGCCGGGAAATCCCGGGCAATTCACAGCGGGCGTATACATCTGAGCAATTAAGGAGTGCATGCTATGAAAAATCGCAGTTTAGTCGTGAAAGCCGGATGGGTGCTGGTCGTCCTGCTGATCGCCATGTCGGCCGCTTTTACCTCGATGTCGTATCTTCGGGAAAGAGCTATGTATTTCGAATCGTTAGCGTATATTCAAGAGGCGATGGACGCCCAGCTGGAGCTGCAAAGCGCAGATATCCAAGCGGCCGGACAAAAGATGTCGCTCAGCTACGACAAGTATATGGCCGACCCGGCGAACGTCCGTATTCAGGCGCAGCTGGAGAAAATGCTCACAAGCAATCTCGTCACCAACAGCTACTTGATGTCAACCGAGATGACTACAAAGGATAACAAGCACTATGCGAAGATGATGCAGGCCAATCGGGCCTTGAACGAACACGGCGCGAAGGTTTTGGAGGATTACGAGCTGTCGGCCCAGTTTCAGCGGGCGTATGAGGATGCGATGAAGAAGGGGACGGGCATGACCGACGTGTATACGGATGCCTCGGGCACTTGGATATCCATTCTGAGCTCCATTCGGACGGATAAGGGCGAGACGGTCGCCGTGTTCGGTCTCGACTTCGACTATGGGTCGATTCAATCGGATTTGAACCACGCGCTGCTGCTCAATATTTTGATCGGCCTTGCCATTGGCGGTCTGTTTATCGGGCTAATGATTTGGCTGCTGATTCGAACGGTCCGTCCGCTCAAACGGATGGCGGAGGTGTCGAAGCTTGCCGCGGAAGGGGATTTATCCGTTTCCGTGCCGGTGAACGGACGCGACGAGATCGGACTTGTCTCCGAGCATTTCAATCATATGGTCGAAAGTATCCGCAAGCTGGTGGCCAGTATAAAGACCCACTCCGACGAAGTGGCGGAATCGTCCGATCTGCTGACCGTCAGCGCGAAGCAAACGGCCGAGGCGACCGGCGAAGCGGCCCGTGCGGTCGAAGAGGTTGCGGCGGGGGCGGAGAATCAGCTGCAGAGCGCCGAGGAATGCAAGCGGGCGATGGTGGAGATGGCCACAGGCATCGAACGGATCGCCGAATCGACGGGCGTCGTCGCCGATCTGTCTGCCGAGACGTCGCGAGACGCGGCGCAGGGCAACGAGGTCGTGCAGCAGATGATCGCGCAGATGAACCGCATCGAGTCGGTCATGACCGAGACCGGCGGCGTCATCCACGAGCTGCGGACCCGCTCGGAGGAAGTCGGCGAGATTATGACGTTGATCGCGGACATCGCGAATCAGACGAATCTGCTGGCGCTCAATGCGTCCATCGAAGCGGCCCGGGCGGGAGAACACGGCAAAGGGTTCGCGGTGGTCGCCGTCGAGGTGAGGAAGCTTGCGGAGAAGTCAAAGGAATCGTCCGAGCATATTGCCGCTTTGCTGCGGGAGATCGAAGCCAACACGAAGCGGGCGGTCGCTTCGATGGAAACGGGCGTGAGCGAAACGTCCAAAGGAACGGCGGCCGCGGGGCAAGCCGGCGAAGTGTTCGGACGCATCCTGCATGCGATTCAGCAGGTGGCCGGTCAAGTGCAGGAGGTGTCGGCGGCTTCCGAGGAAATGTCGGCAGGCACCGAAGAAGTCGCCGCTTCCCTGGAAGAGCTCGCCCGCATCGCCCAGGAGGCCGCGGACAATACGCAGAATGTGGCGGCATCCTCGGAGGAACAGCTGGCGGCCATGGAGGAGATTTCCAGTGCCTCGGGCCATTTGAAGGAAATGTCGGTTCTGCTGCAGCGGCAGGTGAATACCTTCAAGCTTTGATATGCTTCTAAAGCCCCTTTTCCCCGAATAAGCTGTTGTATGGAGATTCGGAAGCGGGGGGGAGGAACGAAAATGAAGAGAATCACGGCACGGCGGATTGGTTGGGTCATCTTCGGCTGCATGCTGGCGTCCGCCGCCGTGCTGATGTATCTGCAAATCATCGGGGAGCTGATGCTTGGAATCGCGCTGGTAGGCATAACGTTCGTGCTTTCTATGGGCCTGCTGTGGATGTCCGAGCTTGAAGACGAGGCGGCCGAACGGGAGAAGAAAGATAGGCGAATAAGCCGGTTTGAGCGGTCGAGGTAAAAATTGTGACGGCCTACTTCGATGACAGCGCTTGCAATATCGAGTGATTTGTTTTACAATTCAATCATGAACACCAATAAAAAAATAGCATGAAGGCAACGGTGCCTTTGGATCGGAGAACGTGTTCGCACGTTCTTCGGTCCGGGGCGCCTTTTTGTCGTCTTTTGATGTATGCAGCGGAGGTGAACCAAGTGAAGCAGCCGATTCGAGCCGTGCCGCTGGCCGTCCGTATCATTCCGAATGTGGACCCGGAGCTGGCCCGGAAGCTGGAGCTGAAGCCGGATATCCGGAGTCTGGGGATGCTCACGTCGAGTATCGACGACGTCGGCTATACGGCGATGGACGAGGCAACCAAGAAGGCAGCGGTGGAAGTGGTGTATGCCCGTTCCTTTTACGCGGGATCGGCACATGCCTCGGGCCCGCTGTCCGGGGAATTTATCGGGATGCTGGGCGGCCGGACGCCGGCCGAAGTGAAGAGCGGGCTTGATGCGGCTATCGCTTTGATGGAGAATGGCGCGTGCTTTTATTCCTTGAACAGCGAGGGCACGCATGCGTACTACGCTCACGTCGTTTCGAGAACGGGTTCTTATTTGTCCCAAGTGGCGGGCATCGCCGAAGGCGAGCCGCTCGCGTATTTAATCGCGCCGCCGCTCGAAGCGGTGTACGGCTTGGACGCCGCATTGAAGGCGGCGGACGTCAGGCTGTGCCAATTTTACGGCCCGCCGACGGAGACGAACTTCGGCGGCGGCTTGCTGACAGGCAGCCAGTCCGCTTGTAGCGCGGCGGCGAGCGCTTTTGCCGATGCGGTTCTCAGCGTTGCGCGAGATCCGAAATAATCTGGTTAACGAAAGCGGGTGATGGAGATGACACAATCGATAACAGCGCTGGGACTTATCGAGACGATCGGCGTCCCCGCCTTGATCGCTGCGGCCGATGCTGCGGCGAAGACGGCGGACGTTCGGGTCATGACGTATGAAAAAGCGGACGCCGGACTCATTACCGTATATATCGTAGGCGATGTCGCCTCCGTCCGTGCGGCGGTGGAAGCAGGTGCAGAGGAAGCCCGCAGGGTAGGCAAGCTGGTCGGGACGCATGTGATTCCGCGGCCGGATCTTTCCGTTTCGGCCATGCTGGAAAGCATATGGCGGAAGGAAGCCCCGGCGGAGCTTTCCGGGACGGAAGGCGGGGAATCCGCCGAGGCGCTGGCCAAGCTTTCGCTGCAGCAGTTGCGCGAGCTGGCCCGTACCACCCCCGGATTCCCGCTGAACGCTTCCGGCATCAACACGGCGGCGAAGGCCGAGCTGATCCGATTGCTTACGGAGAAGAAGGACTGAAGGGAGTGAGAACCCGATATGAAGCTGGACGCCGATTTGCAGGCGATACAGGAAGTGCGCAGCCTTCTGCAGGAAGCGGGTCAAGCCCAGAAGCTGCTGGAAAAAATGACCCAGTCGCAGATTGACGACATCGTCGCTGCGATGGCCCGGGCGGCCGAGGCGGAAGCCGTACGGCTGGCCGAAATGGCTGTGGAAGAGACCGGGTACGGCAAAGTGGCCGATAAAACGGCTAAAAATCTTTTCGTCGCCCGAAACGTTTACGGGTCGATGAAAGACATGAAGACGGTCGGGATCGTCCGCAAGGACGACGAGCGCAAGGTGTGGGAAGTGGCGCAGCCGGTCGGCGTCGTCGCCGCGATCATTCCGTCGACCAATCCGACGTCGACCGTCATGTTCAAGTGCATGATCGCGCTGAAGGCGCGCAATGCGATCGTCATCAGCCCGCATCCGTCGGCGCTGCGCTGCTCGCTGGAAGCGGCCAGGGTGATGCGGCAGGCGGCGGAGAAGGCGGGAGCTCCCGCAGGTTTGATCCACTGCTTGTCGAAGCCCTCGGTCGAGGCGAGCAACGAGCTGATGCGGCACAAGCGGACGGATGTGATTCTGGCGACCGGCGGCACGGCGATGGTCAAGGCCGCTTACAGCTCGGGCAAGCCCGCGTATGGCGTCGGGCCGGGCAACGTCCCGGTGTACGTGCACCACAGCGCGAACCTGTCCCGCGCGGTCAGCTTGATTTTGCAAAGCAAGACGTTCGATTACGGCACGATTTGCGCTTCGGAGCAGGCGATCGTCGCCGACTCGTCGATCAAGCCGCAGCTCGTCGAAGAACTGAAGCGGCAGGGCGCCTATTTTCTCGATGAGGAGCAAAAGCGCAAGGTCGGCTCGATTCTGACGATCGGCAAAGGGTTGAACCCGAAAGTCGTCGGCCGGTCGCCGCAGGTGATCGCGGAGATGGCGGGCTTTACCGTTCCGCCGGAGGCGCGGGTATTGATTGCGGAAGAAACGGGCGTCGGACACGAGTACCCGTTCTCCGTGGAGAAGTTAAGCCCGGTGCTGGCGCTTTACACCGTAAAGGATTGGCTGGAGGGCTGCAGCCGCTGTATGGAGCTGCTGGAGCTCGGCGGACTCGGGCATACGCTCGGCATCCACTGCGAGAACGAATCCGTCATCGAAGCGTTCGGGCTGGAGAAGCCGGCCTCGCGCATCGTCGTCAACTCGGGCACGACGTTCGGCGGCATCGGCGCCACGACCGGCATTACGCCGTCGTTTACGCTGGGCTGCGGCTCGTTCGGCAACAATATTACGTCGGACAACATCGGTCCGCAGCATCTGCTCAACATCAAGCGCGTCGCCTTCGGCATCCGCGAGATGGATATCGCCCCCGCGGCGTCGCAGGCGGTCGAGCGGACGATGGAAAAGCTGCAGCCGGAAGTCTCCGGCAATCCGGGGATTTCGCGGGAGGATGTTCTGCAGATCGTCCGCAGCGTCCTATCCGAATTGCAGCTGGAAGCCAAGTAAGTTTAATTCGGTAAGTTTAATCCGGTAAGTTCCATCCGATAGTTCAATTTTGAATCATCAACTAAACTTTTATTCCAGGGAGGAATAGACAATGGCAGGAGAATTGGCAGCACTCGGAATGGTAGAAACGAAAGGACTCGTAGGATCGATTGAAGCAGCAGATGCAATGGTCAAAGCGGCAAATGTTAAGCTGATCGGAAAAGTGCATGTCGGCGGCGGTTTGGTAACGGTCATGGTGCGCGGCGATGTAGGCGCAGTGAAAGCGGCTACGGATGCCGGCGCGGCAGCTGCGGAAAAAATCGGCGAGTTGGTCTCCGTACACGTCATTCCTCGTCCTCACACGGATATTGAATTCATTCTGCCGAAGCTTGAAGGCTAATCCCTATGGCGCTGATTACGGAAACGAGTCTACGCAGCCGATTGGCGCAGGGGCTCCCGAATCCGTATCCGATCGCGGCCGGGGACCTGCTGACGCCGGCGGCCAATGATTTTCTGAAAAGCCGGGGCATCGCCATTCAGCGTCTGAAGGCCGAAGCTCCGGCGGCCTTGCCTGCGGAGCCGGCGCCCGAAGCGCCGCTCCTTCCCGTCGGCGTCTCGGGCCGGCACGTGCATTTGTCGCCGGAGCATGTCGAGGCGCTGTTCGGCGAGGGCTACCAGCTTACCCCGCTGAAGGAGCTGTCGCAGCCCGGACAATTTGCCGCACAGGAAACGGTTACGCTGATCGGTCCGAGGGGCGTTCTGCAGAACGTGCGTATTCTCGGACCTTCGCGCGGGGCGTCCCAGGTGGAGATATCCCGGACGGACGGCTTTGCGCTCGGCGTGAAGCCCCTTGTCCGGCTATCGGGCGATCTGGAAGGCACGCCCGGCATCACGGTGGCCGGCCCGAAGGGCGCGGTCGTGCTGGCGCAGGGCTTGATCGTCGCCAAAAACCATGTCCATATGTCGCCTGAAGACGCTCAGAGGTTTGAGGTGTCCGACGGGGACCGAATCATCTTGCAAACCCGCGGCGACCGGCCGCTGGCGTTTACGGACGTTGTGGTCCGGGTGAACCCGCGCTATGCGCTTGACGTTCATCTCGATACGGACGAAGCGAACGCCGCTCAATTGAATACCGGAGATACGGTGCAAATGATCGGCAAAAACGGCGTCTTCACGCGTGCGGAAAGGGGGTAGCGAAGGATGGAGATCAAACCGATGATCGAATCGATCGTCCGTGAGCTCGTGCAGGCGATGCAGGCGGAGCAGGCGAAAAAGCCCAAAGTGCTGTATCTGTTTTGCGACAGCACCGCGCACGAGGCGTTCACGGATCATTTTATATTGCTCAAAAACAGCGGAATCTGCTACGATATGCTGTTTCTCGACGGAGAAACATCTTCGTGGCTCGGCCTGCATAAAATCGAATGCGCCGGTCCGGGCAAAATCATTGCCGCCGACGAATATGCGCCCGCGCCGCTGGAGCTGCCGCTCGAATACGACGGAATCGTCATTCCCGAGATCGATGTGGACAATGCCGCGCGGGCTGCGCAGGGGCTGAAAGGGACGGTGAAGGCGGAAATTTTGTTTTCCGCGCTCGTCTTGAATAAGTTCGTGCTGATCGGGGACGATATATCCGGATTGAAACGGGCGGATCGGCGTACGCTGAAAACGCTGACGCTGCCGAAGCCTTACGTCAAGCTGTTCGATCGTTATAAGCGCGAGCTTGCGGCTCTCGGTGCGGAGTTCGCGCCGCAGAAGCTGCTGGCGGAAGCAGTAGTGCGCAAATGCGGCGTGGAGCAGCGCCAGCCGGGCAACGAGACGCCGACTCGCGGCACATCGTTGCCGGAAGCGGCAGGCACTCAAGCCAGCGCCGCGAACGGCAGTACGGCAGCGGCGGGCAGCGCCGCGTTCGAAGGCAAGCTGCTGACCGCCGAATGGGTCAAGCGGCAGACGGGTACCTCGCCGGGCGTGCGAAAGCTGATCCTTGGCAAAGGTACGATCGTTTCTCCGTTGGCGGCGGATTTGCTGAAGGAGAAAGACGTCGCAGTCCAGTATGCGGAGTAAAGGGTGAAGTCCTATGTTTATGGGGAAAGTGATCGGCAGCGTGTGGGCCACGCAGAAGGAAGAGGGCATGGACAACCTGAAGCTGATGGTTGTCCAGCCGATCGATTTCAAGGATCGCGAAGCAGGGCAGCCGGTCATCGCCGCAGACCGCATCGGAGCGGGCGTCGGCGAGAATGTGATCGTGTCCCGGGGAAGTCCGGCCCGCGTGCTGTTCAGCGGTAAAATGGTGCCCATCGACGCCATGATCGTCGGCATTGTAGACAGCTTCGAAGTCGGCGACGACAGCGGCGGTTAGGAGGAGGCATATGGAACAGGAGAAACAACGGGTCATTCAGGAATATGTACCCGGCAAACAGCTTACGCTCGCGCATGTGATCGCCAACCCCGATCCCGTACTGTATACGAAGCTCGGGATCGAGAAGGCGAGCGCGATCGGCATTCTGACGTTGACGCCGACGGAAACGGCGATCATCGCGGCGGATATTGCCACGAAAGCCGCGAACGTCGATATCGGCTATTTGGACCGCTTTACCGGTTCTCTGGTTATCGTGGGCGACGTATCGGCGGTCGAAATGGCGATCGAATCGGTCAACGAATTTTTGCACGAGAAACTGAAATTTTCAATCGCTCCTTTGACGAGGTCGTAGGCCATGCGTAAAGTCATGATCATCGGCGCCGTAGGCGCCGGCAAATCGACGTTGGTCAAAGCGCTGATGGGCGAACAGGAAGCGGCGGTCAAAACGCAAAGCCTCGTGTTCCGCGACTGGCTGATCGATACGCCCGGCGAGTACAGCGAGAATCCGCTCTACTATCGTTCGCTGATGGCGACATCGCATCAAGCGGCGGCGATTTTGCTCATACAGGACGCGACCCGCGACCGGAACTATTTTCCGCCCGGGTTTGCCGGGGGCTTTCCGATTCCGGCCATCGGGGCCGTTACGAAAATCGATCACCCGAAGGCCGATCCGGACCGGGCAGTCTCGCTGCTCCGGTCATCGCTGCCTAAAGGGGAAATCCTCTTGACGTCGGCGGCCAGCGGCGATGGCATCGCGGAGCTGAAGGAGCTGCTGCTGGGCTTCGTGAACCGATAGCTTCGAGCGTGTAGCAACGGGTACAAAAGGGAAACCTACCGGGAAGCGCAGGATACAGGAAGAATTTACCTTGTGTAAGGGCTTTCTTCGCAGCGCGGTTTGTGTGAAAATAAAATCGATGCATGTACAAATCGAGACGTCGTGAGGGATTGCTTATGCCATCGATTGCCGAACTGTGCGCGGAGCGCACCCTGTTATCTGCAGAAGAAGTGGAAGTTATTATAGATTTGTCGCGGCATTTGCAATTGTTCGCCGACGTGTTCCAGTCGGACGTGTTCATCGACTGTCCGCTTGCGGATCAAGGCACGGCGCTCGTCGTTGCCGAGGCCAAGCCGACGACGGCTCCGTCGCTTTACCGCTCGTCGGTGGTCGGTATGCACGCTTATGCGCACAACGAGCCGGCCGTGATGTTTTGCCTGCTGTCCGGCCAGCCGGTCATCGGTTCCCGGGGAATATCCCAGGAGCAGATCGCGATGCGGCAAAATGTCGTCCCGATCCGCGCCACAACCGGCCGCGTGATCGGCGTGCTCATCATGGAGCAGGACATTTCGGAGATCGTCGAGCAGGAAAAAAACGTGGAGCGGCTGCGCGAAACGACGGAGCAGCTCAGCGAAACGCTGCTTGCGGTCGCTTTGTCGGAAAGCAGCGTCCAATCGCTCATGCACGAGGGCATCGTGCTGTTCGACGGACAGGCGAATATCACCTATGCGAACCCGCGGGCCCGGCAAATGCTGCAGGAGATCGGGCACGGCGGCGCGCCGGAAGGCTCAAGCCTGGTCGAGCTGTTTTACGGCAAGCTGGATCGCGCTTCGCTGCTCGCGCCAACGGGCATCGTCCGTCAGGAGCTTGTGATCGGGCATGTCGCGCTGGAGCTGAAAACCGTCTCGATCAACCGGCAGCAGCAGGGAGCCCTCGGGCTGATGCTGATCCGGGACATCTCGGACCTGAAGGAAAAAGAGAAGCAGCTCGTCATTAAATCGGCTGTCATCAAGGAGATTCACCACCGGGTCAAAAACAATCTGCAAACCGTCTCCAGCCTGCTCCGGCTGCAAATGCGCCGCACGAAGCTGGAGGAGGTCGAGAAAATATACCGCGACAGCATCAACCGCATCAACAGCATCGCGGTCATCCACGAGATGCTGGCCTACGACGGGCTGGAAACGATCCAGTTCAACGATGTGCTGGATCGCATCGCGAAGAACGTCGTCTCCTCCACGGTTAAGCCGGACCAAGCGATCCGCGTCTCCATTTCGGGAGATACCTTGACGCTGCCGTCCGACATCGCCACCACGCTGGCACTCGTCTCCAACGAGCTTGTGCAAAATTGCGTGACGCATGCGTTCGTCGACCGCGAGCAGGGAGACATTCGGATCTCGCTGTACTGCAGCGGGCAGATCGTCCGCATGGTGGTAGCGGATAACGGCATCGGGCTGCCCGTCACAGGCGATAGCGCCCGCAAAGGTCATCTCGGGTTGAAAATTACGGAAACGCTTGTGCGCGAAAATCTCGGAGGCCTCCTGCAGATGGCTTCCACCGGGGAAGGCACACAGGTCACGATTACGTTTCCGCTTTTCCCGGCGGAGCCGAAACCGGTCTAAACGCCGCCGATCAAGGGGCGTCATATTTGTCGGACTTATGAGGAGGTGTCAAGATGAAGAACTCGATCGTCGTCGTGGATGACGACCCGATCATTCGAATGGATATCCGTGAAATGTTGGAGGAAGAAGGCTATGCGGTGGCAGGGGAAGCGAAGAACGGCGAGGAAGCGATCGAGCTCGTCGCCGCGCTCAAGCCCGACCTGGTCATCATGGATGTGAAAATGCCGGTGATGAACGGCATCAAAGCGTCCCGCATCATTCGCAGTCTGCATGACACGGAAACGTCGGTTCTGCTGCTGACGGCGTATAGCCAGAAAGAACTGGTGCAGGACGCCCGCAGTGCCGGGGTTGCCGCCTATTTGGTCAAACCGGTGTCGGAGGAGGATTTGATTCCGGCGGTCGAAATTGCGCTCAGTCAGAAGGAAAGAATCGACTCGCTCAAAAAAGACCTGGAGCAGCTCAAGCAGTCGATCGAAGAGCGGAAACGGATCGAGAAAGCGAAAGGGATTGTCATGAAAACCTTCGCGCTGGATGAAGAAGAAGCGTACCGGAAAATGCGCGCCGCCTCGATGGCGGAAGGGATGCCGCTGATCAAGCTGGCGGATGGAATATTGAAGGACGGGCCGAAGCGCTGGTTCGGTCCTTGAAAGAGCGGTGAGCGGACGCATGGAGCCACAATGGATTACCAGCGTAGGCATCGATATCGGCACGAGCACGACCAAAATGATCGTCAGCCGTCTGAAGCTGGTGCGGACGTCAGGCGCGCTCAGTCTTCCCCGCTTTGACATCGCGCAGCGGGAATTGATCTACGCGAGCCCGATCCACAGCACGCCACTGCTCGGCGAAGACGAAGTGGATGCGGATAGGATCTGGACCATTCTGACCGAAGAATACGAGCAGGCCGGCGTCCGGCCGGAAGAGTTGAAATCTGGCGCGGTGATCATCACCGGCGAGACCGCGACGAAAACGAACGCGCGCCGGATCGTGCACCTGCTGGCCGAGCGTTCCGGGGACTTCGTCGTCGCGACGGCTGGAGCGGATCTCGAAGGGCTGCTTGCCGGCAAAGGCGCCGGAGCGGACCGCCGCTCGCTGGAGGTGCGCGGCGCCGTCGCCAATATCGACATTGGCGGAGGGACGGCCAATGCGGCCGTATTTTACCGGGGAAAAGCGGTCGGCACGGTGACGTACCATATCGGCGGACGCCTGATCGAGCTGAACGCCGGGGGAACGGTGACGAGCGTCTCGCCGTCGATCCGCCCGTGGCTGGAGGCTGCCGGATACCGGCTGGAGCCGGGGCATACCGTCAGCTACGCCCTGCTTGAGGAGCTGTGCCGGGCGATGAGTCTCGCCATGCTCGACGATTTGGCGGGCATGATGGCTCCCGAAGAGCGCGATGCGGTTCGCAAGCTGACGCTTGGTGCTTCGCTGCCGCAAGTGCCGCCGATCGAAGAATGGACGGTATCCGGCGGCATCGGGCGGCTGATGGAGGAAGCGAAGCCGCAGAGCTTGGCCGAAGCCGCCAAGCACGGCGATATCGGACCGCTGCTGGCGCATACGCTCAAAGCGTGCGCCGCGCGGTATCCGATCCGGCTGGCGGTACCCGATCAGACCGTCCGGGCGACGGTTATCGGAGCGGGCATGCAGAGCACGGAGATCAGCGGAGCTACCGTCCATTTGGACCCTACGCTGCTGCCGATCCGCAACCTCCCGGTGTGCAAGCTGGAGCTGACGCTGCCGCTGCTCGAACAGCCAGCCTCGCTTGCCGCGGCCGTCGAGCAGACGATTCAGAGCGGCGCAGCCTTTTTCGTGCGGGACGCTTCGCCGCCGTTCGCGCTGGCTTTGGCCGGGCTCGAGCATTGCGGCTACGCCTCGCTTC